>JANWXA010000036.1 GCA_025055465.1 Candidatus Kapaibacterium sp. | reverse complement strand
AAGTGATTCCCCGCGAGCTGCGACCGCTCCTGGGCGATTGGCTCTTCGGCTGCGATGTTTGTCAGGAGGTCTGTCCATGGAACCGATTTCAAAAGCCTGTGGACGATCCAGCTTTTGCACCCCGGCGGGGTGAGACCTGTCTGGAGCTGGATGCCCTTCTGGAGATGAGCCCGGAGGAGTTTCGGCAGCGTTTCCGAAAAAGCCCAATAAAACGTCCTAAGCATTTCGGTATTCAGCGGAATGCCCGGACGTGGAAAAGGGTTGTCTCACAGTATAGTGCATGCGACCATGCAGACAGAGCACCATGAAGTTGCTATTCTCGGGGCTGGTCCTGCGGGGCTGACGGCGGCCATCTATGCGGCACGAGCACGCCTGGATACCATCGTCTTTGAGGGACCGCAACCGGGCGGGCAACTGACGATTACAACTGAGGTGGAGAACTACCCTGGGTTTGAACACGGGATTTTGGGACCGGAATTGATGGATATCTTTCGCCGCCAGGCTCAGCGGTTTGGAGCTCGTTCCGTGTACGAAACAATTGCTCGTGTGGATTTTCACCACTACCCTTTCATGCTGTGGTCGGATACAGGGAAACCGTATAGTGCAGATACAGTTATCATCGCCACGGGGGCCTCGGCGAAAAAGCTGGGGGTTCCGGGCGAAGCAGAGTACATAGGCTACGGCATTTCTGCCTGTGCTACGTGCGACGGGTTCTTCTTCCGAGACAGGCATGTGTACGTTGTTGGCGGCGGTGATACCGCAATGGAGGAGGCACTCTTCCTGACGCGCTTTGCCCAGCGGGTGACAATCATTCACCGACGTCAAGAGTTCCGAGCCTCAAAAATCATGCAGGAGCGCGTCCGCAGCAATTCAAAGATTGACTTTCTCTTAGACACGGTCGTAGAGGAGTTTCTGGGTGAGCAGCGCGACGGTGTACGCCGCCTGACGGCAATCCGCACACGTAACGTCCGAACCGGCGAGGAGCAGCTTCTGCCAGCCGACGGAGTCTTCGTGGCAATCGGGCATCAGCCCAATACGGACATTTTCCGTGGCTTCCTGGAGATGGACGAGCAAGGGTACATCATTACGCAGGTGCGCAGCACTTACACCAGTATACCCGGAGTCTTTGCCTGCGGGGATGTTCAGGACAAGGTCTATCGCCAGGCTGTTACTGCGGCTGGTAGTGGCTGTATGGCGGCGATGGACGCTGAGCGGTGGTTAGAGGCCTTCCGGCATGCGCGTGGAGAAACGCCCTTCGTGGTGAGTAGCCCGCGGTAGTCCTGCGGTGTTCGCCGCTTGCTCGAAATCAGGGTACGAGGAGAGGGTGCGGTCGTTGTATCATTCCCCATATCCAAGAGCCAGGGCGATAGCTCCCCAGAGGGCTGTTTCGTAGCCTAAGACGCTCAAGGAGAGCTCTGGCACGGGGACGAGGTGTACGTGCTGCCGCAGTATTGCGTGGACCGCGGGTAGGAAGTGCGGAGATGCGTGCGTAGCGAGCCCGCCACCCAGTACAATACGCCGAGGAGCATAGAGGAGAGCGATGTTGCGAAGCCCGTGTCCCAATATGCGCCCAATGCATTCCCAGTTTTCATGAGAAAGCTGAGCGGGGGGGCATTGGAATCGCTTTTCCAAGGCACGCCCAGAAACGAGCGCTTCCAGACAGTTGAAAGCGCCACAGGTGCAAGGGACGGGCTCATTATCTCCAAACTCGTTTGGCACAATTTGGTGGCCCAGTTCTGGGTGGGATCCTCCTGTCCCTCGGTAAAGTTTCCCCTCCGTGATCAGAGCACCACCAATACCGGTGCTGAGAGTAAGATACACCAGCGGAGTATCCTGGACGCCGCCCAGATACCACTCTGCCAGGGCAGCCGCATTGGTGTCTACTTCAATCCGGCAAGGACATTGGAAGCGTTCGGATAGGAAGCGCTGTAATGGGACATTGCGCCATTCTAGCTGGTGGAGGGGTGACACCGTGCCACGCTCCCGGTCCACTGGACCGCCGATGCTGACGCCGATGGCGGCAATGCGAGCTCCATCAGCCACAGATTCTATGGCGCTGGTGAGTTGCTGCAACCCTGCTGAAAGTTCAATTGGTGTGAGAAAGCCTTGGCGGCGGAGTTCCCGGGGCTCAGGATCACACGCAACGACGAGCGTCTTTGTTCCGCCGATGTCGGCGCCAACGTAGACCGGCTTTAGTACAGCAGCCATTGGAGGAGGTGATACGCCGTGAAGCTCATCCCATAGGCTAAGGCAAATGTGTAGCCAAAGGCCAGTAGAGGCCATCGCCACGAACCACTCTCCTGCCGGAGCACGGCCATGGTAGAGATACACTGTAAGGCATAAACGTAGAAAATCAGCACGCTTACGGCAACGGGCAATGGGATTGCCTGTGCCAATGCCTCACGGAGAGTATCCCCGGATGCTTCTCTATCGACAGCGTAGAGTTGCCCCATAAACGAGACAAAGACCTCGCGGGCGGCAAAACTTCCCAGCAGTGCTATGGTAATTTTCCAGTCGAACCCGAGCGGAGCGAAAACGGGCTGCAAGAGATGTCCGAGCTGACCCGCCAGCGATCCCTCCAGTTGCAGGCGCTGGGCTTCCAGGGGAGGTGTCTCCGGTGGAGGCTCCACTGGGGGGATTTCTGTCAATATCCAGAGCACAAGGGAAAGCACCAAGATAACGGTGCCGGCTGTGTGCAGAAATTGACGTCCGCTGCTCCAAGTATGCCCAAGCACGTTCCGCCATGTCGGGAGTCGGTACGGCGGGAACTCTACCACGAAGGGAGCTTTAGCTCCACGCAGGAGTGTGTGGCGCAGGAGCCATGCCACTATGAGCCCTGTAGCTGCTCCAAGTAGATACAGCCCCATCATCACAAGGGCTTGGAGTGAGAGCATCCCCCCGAGAGAGACTGGTGGGATCGTGGCAGCAATCAGTACTGTATACACAGGCAACCGTGCCGAGCAGGTCATGAGTGGAATGATGAGCATCGTGGCAAGTCTTTCCTGCCACGAGGGAATCACCCGAGTAGACAGGAGAGCTGGGATAGCGCAAGCGAATCCCCCCAGAATTGGGATGAACGAGCGCCCTTGCAACCCGAAAGTTCCCAGCAACCGGTCCACCAAGAAAGCGGCGCGGGCGAAGTAGCCGCTATCCTCCAGTATCGTCATCAGGAAATACAGCAGCATGATTTGCGGCAAGAACACCAAAACTGCCCCGACACCATTGAGGAGACCGCGAGAGATAAAGTTCCGCACAATGCCTTCAGGAAGCCAGGCCTCTATAAGCCCTTGAAGCCAGCCGATCGCATTCTCTATGGCACCCATTGCGGGCTGGGCAACGGTGAAGATGGTCTGGAAAAACACTAACATGACCAGTCCGAAGATCAGAAGCCCTGCCACTGGGTGCAGTACGACCCGATCTATACGTTCGGAACGAATGTCCGGCCGTGGCAGATGGAGGACACGATAGGACAGTTCACGTGCCCATTCGTATCGCTCCTCTATGCTGGCGTCAGGTGATATGTCGAGAAGGGGAATACCCCAGGGCTCCCATCGGAGCAGTGAGTGACGCAGCTCTTCGACCCCAAGCCCTTTCCGCCCTACGACAGTGAAGACGGGTATGCCTAACCGGCGCTCTATCTCTTCGGTGTCCAGGATGCCGCCGCGGGCCTTGAGCTCGTCTATCATTGTAATGACGAGAGCGGTAGGTAAATGGAGGCGTGCTAGCCAGGATACCAAGGTGAGGCCTCGCTCTAACTGGGTGGCATCAATAACGACAATCAGGCGCTCTGGGGAGGGCCCACCCGGTAGCCGTCCGTGCAGGAACTCAATCGCGAGGCGTTCGTCTTCTGTCTTGGGGGAAAGGCTGTAAATGCCAGGTAGATCCACTACCACTATGGCACGGCCGTCACGTTGAAAATGCCCGATAAGGGGCTCTATAGTCACTCCCGGATAGTTCGCCGTGCGCTGCCGCAGTCCGGTCAGGGCGTTGAAAAGCGTGGATTTGCCGCTATTGGGGAGTCCTACAAGGGCAACGGTGTGAGGGGAACGCGTCTCAGAGCTTACCGTTCCCATTCTGGGTGTGGGCACATCGCACGTAGATCATCGCTGCTTCCTGGAGACGCAACCCCAACCGGGCGCCGCGACACTCAACCTCGATGCTTCCTCCTAATGGAGCTCGGCGGCATACAATTAGTTGAGTGCCATGTGTAAGACCAAGCTCGCGGAAACGCTCAATGAAGGAGTGATCTCCGCTGTACCGACTGACAACGACGGGATGATAGAGCGGGATCTGGCTCAATGGTATTTCCTGTGCAGTCGAGAGCGACGGCATTTTGGATGTGTGCAATTCAGACTAAATACAAATTTAGGATGTCTGGGGCAAATCAGGCCTTGATACAGCGGTACGGGCAAAGGCGTCTTCAGAATCTACAGGGGGAACGTAATTTTGTAATGCTCCCTTAGCTCAGCTGGGAGAGCAGCGGACTCTTAATCCGCGGGTCGGGGGTTCGAATCCCCCAGGGAGCACCGGATTTAGGGGAGGATAATATGGCGAAAGGGGGATCGGCACGTTCAGCGCGTTCGTCGGTGCAGAAGCCCCGCTGGAGCTTCCCGCTCCAGAGGCGTAACTGGCTTGTCATCGGCGCGGGAATTGGGTTGATGTGCATTGGCTATCTCTTGCTGGCGGTTGGCATCTTCACTCGATATGATCATCCGTTAGCCATTGTTGTGGCGCCGATTGTGTTGGTAATTGCCTATCTGGTGGTCATTCCGTACGGGCTTCTGAAGCGATGGAGTCCGCCTGACTCTTCGGGCACATCCCAATGAAGGCAAGCATTCGTCCAGCCTGTGCCCCGTCACGGCGGAAGGAGTGGTAGCGGGCATCACTGAGCGTGCAGCCAGACGAGCTCTCTATGTTCTTAGCTGAAATACCGAGCCGGCAAAGTCGGCGGCGAATTTCGCCCCGTAGGTCCAGCAGATACTCTTCGGCACTGATGCGGACAGAGCTTTCAGGAAAGCGTGTGGCAACATCTTCCCGTACGACGTAGCGGTTTGCTGAAGCGCACGGGGAGAGATATACCCGCATTGTCTCTGGGGCGCATCCGGCTCGGAGGAGCTCCTGTATGCCGGCCTCGATAATGCCGGCGGCAATTCCTCGCCAGCCGGCATGCAGAGCCGCAACAATGGGCGGTTCTGGGCATGCCAGTAGGACAGCACAGCAGTCAGCGATGCGGATGCAGAGGAAAAGGTTGGGTATCGAAGTAAGCATTCCGTCGCCTTCCTCGATGGGGCTCTCAGGTGTTATCCAGCGGACTTGGGCGCCATGCACCTGGCGTTGGAATTTCAGACGTGTCCACGGCACTCCGAGGGTCGCTGCCAGCAGGACTACTTCCGGAGTGGCAATCGGAGAAGCACCACCGGAGTCCTGGTGTCGAGTTGGAAGCCAGGGACTTCGCAATGTGACCCCTGCTACAATGGTGGGCGGGAAAATGTGGGGCTTCTCAATTGGTATGGCGGACTCCAGGGCGTTGAGCATGGCTGTTATCTAATTCCTGCAAGATAGTAGACGCATGGAGGGGATGCAAAATGGCCTGCGGAGGGATTAGCGACGAAGAGCTATTTTCGCTGCGTTCGTGCCGTCTCGGGGATCAGCCACGATGGAGCGTTTAGCCAATTTCATCGGTGGGCAACTCTGTGCGCCTGTTGGGGGGCAGTACCTGGAAAAACGGGAACCAGCCACGGGAGAGGTAATTGCTCTGGTCCCTGCTTCGGATGCTCGGGACTTAGAGCAGGCTGTGGCAGTTGCCCGGGCTGCTTTTCCCTCATGGGCAGCTACGTCCGTGGAAGAGCGCTCAAGGTTCCTCGTGCGAATTGCTGACCTGATAGAGGCGCATATGGAGGAACTGGCGTGGGCGGAATCTCGCGATACCGGTAAGCCGCTTTGGCTGGCGCAACAGGTGGATATTCCACGGGCCGTGCGAAACTTCCGCTTCTTCGCTGCAGGGCTTCTCCATTTTGCCTCTGAAGCATATCAGACTGACTCACAGGCGTTCAGTTATACCCTACGGCAGCCGTTAGGCATAGTGGGGTGCATTGCTCCCTGGAATTTACCGCTGTACCTGCTTACCTGGAAAGTGGCTCCAGCCTTAGCTACTGGCAATTGTGTCATTGCAAAACCGTCGGAGCTTACTCCAACGACAGCACAGATGTTAGCACGACTAACGGTTGAGGCAGGGCTTCCCCCGGGGGTATTCAACGTTGTTCAGGGAGAAGGCCCAGCCGTTGGGACAGCCCTGGTTGCACACCCGGAGGTGCGTGCGCTGTCCTTTACAGGTGGGACGCGGACGGGAGAAGCGATTGCCCGGGTTGCCGCTCCGATGTTCAAGAAGCTGACTCTGGAACTGGGCGGTAAGAATCCTACCATCATCTTTGAAGACTGTCGCTTCGAAGTAGCGGTACATGAAGCAATTCGGGCAGCGTTCTCAAATCAAGGCGAGATTTGCCTCTGTGGTTCCCGAATTCTGGTGCAAAGCTCTATCTACGAGGCTTTCCGGCGTGAGTTCGTCGCCCGAGCCCGAGCCCTCCGCGTTGGGGACCCCTTGGACTCTTCCACACAGCAGGGGGCGCTCATTTCAGAGCAACACCTGCAGAAGGTGCTTTCCTACGTGGAGCTCTCTCGACAGGAGGGTGGAACCGTTCTCTGTGGTGGGGAGCGTCTTTGGCTTGAGGGGCGCTGTCGGAATGGATACTTCATGGCTCCCACCGTCGTGGAGGGTCTGGCGCCGGGGTGCAAAGTCAATCAGGAAGAAATCTTCGGACCAGTTGCCACGTTGATTCCGTTTGACAGCGAGGACGAGGCAATTGCCTACGCTAACGGGACAGCGTATGGGCTGGCTGCGAGTGTGTGGACGGACAATCTGGGGCGTGCCCATCGGGTAGCGGAGTCCTTACAGTCAGGAGTTGTATGGGTCAATTGCTGGATGCTCCGCGATTTGCGCACCCCTTTCGGCGGCATGAAGCATTCCGGAATCGGGCGCGAGGGTGGATGGGAGGCCTTTCGTTTCTTTACGGAACCGAAGAGTGTTACGATTGCCTTGTGGCGAGACTGAGATGCGGCGCGTGATACTAAGTCAAGATGCAGCCGCCCCTGTTGGCCCTTATCCCCATGCGGTGCGGGTTGGAAATTGGCTCTTCTTATCTGGCATCGGACCCCGACAACGTGGGAGCGCTGAGATCCCTGGTGTCATCCGAGATGCAGATGGGCGCGTTGTAGAATACGACTTTGAGGCTCAGTGCCACGCTGTCTTTCGGAACATTGGGCATATTTTGCGTGCCGCCGGTGCCCGTTGGGAAGACATCGTGGATGTAACGGCGTTTTTGGTTGATATTGAACGGGATTTCGCCGCCTTCAATCGCGTCTACGCGCGGTACTTGGGACACGTGCAAGCATGTCGGACGACGGTAGAGGTACGGCGTCTTCCTACGCCGATCGCTATCGAGCTGAAGTGTATCGCATACGTAGAGGACCGATGATGTGGGTACTTGGAATATGGATGGGAGTCGCGGTAGGGAGTCTGCTGGCGCAACCACAGGCAGCTTACATGGTGCCCGATCTTGGGGCGCCGGGTATGGCAGTGTATGTGGAAATCGTTGCGCGCCACGATGCCACAGGGACTTTCGGTGGTGACGGGGTCTATGCGAACAGAGCGGGCGACCCCGTCCGGGTAGAGTGCGCTCGTCCGGTCGATACGCTACTAATCACTCTGGGGCCGTTGGTCGTAAGCTGGGGTGGCCGGCTCATTAGCACACACGTGTTCGTTTATCCCTGGGTACGTCCGAATAGCTGGCGGTGGATGGAACTGCGCTCGGAGTTTCGGATTCCTCTGAAGGTGAGTGTGGGAGGGCAGAGCGTGGTAGTGGACACTTTCTACATTGTGCAGCCTACGCCAATTGGGGTTTATACAGGTTCTGGGCGTGTTCTGGGGGAGGGCGCGCTGGGGATGCGCTCCCGGCGCGGGGCATTGCTGGTGGATAGCCTCATCCTCCCGGCGGGAGCCCTGTTCCGGATCTCTACGGCGGATTGCGATCCGTGGGTACCGGGCAATCAGGGCTATTTGCCGTGTGTGCTGATGTCGCTGGGTCCGATTCGTGGGGGTACGGGGACAACGGTGAGCGTGAGTGCTGAGGGGATAGATGGTGGAGCTGGTGGTGGCGGTGGAGGCGGAGCGTTTTGCGATGTGCTGACGGGCTCTGCACGAGGTAGCGATGGCGGCGGCGGTTTCGTCAGCGGTGGACGTGGGGGCAAGAATGGGCTGGGAGTAGGCAGCAACGAGTACCGCAACTACGGACAGAGCACAGGATCCGGGGGGGCAAGCCTCAACGGGGTTCCACCGGGGACAGCGCCTCAGTATGAATCGGCTGGGGGCGGGACAGGACATCCCTTTGGACGTTCTGGCGAGGGCTGTCGGGATGGGTATTCGTGTACCCCGGATGGCGGTTATGGTGGTGGAAGCGGCTACCAGCAGCAGCAAGCCGGTGGTGCAGGCGGCTATGCCACCCGTGGGCAGAGTTCCGGTGGGACAAATGGCGGCTATAGCCACGGCAATGCCTGTTTAGTCCCTTTAGCGGGCGGTTCCGGTGGTGCCAGCGGGAATCCTCAGGGGGTCAACGTGTGCTCTGGTTCTGGTGGAGGTGGTGGAGGTGCGCTGCAAGTAGTGGCGCCTGCTATCCACGAGGTGCGATTCGCTGCTGACGGGGCTCCTGGGGCTGTTCCTGGATCAGCAGTAGCGGGTCCCGGCGGCGGTGGCTCAGGCGGGGCCTTACATATCTGCGCCCCAGGTGGTTATAGGCTCCCTGCACTCAGTCTTGCCGGTGGTCGTGCTGGTAGCGCGCCGACTGGCGGGGCTGGACGTGCACGCCTGGATGCTCCCGAACTGGATCCCGTATCGGTGCAACCGGCAGAGGCAAGTCGTTTCGCCGGACCGAGTATTGCGGTGATGCCGCCTCTTCCTCGGCAGCGAGCTGTTGTACGCGGCACAGGTAACGGGCAGGACATCGTTCTTTACCTCAAGCCATTTGGGGGAGAGTGGCGCCCAGTGGATACCCTTCGCGGCTATGGTACGCAGTGGAGTGGGTTGATTCCGTTGCCGGAGCCCGATACGCTCTTTTTCCTCGTGGCGATGCAACAGATCCGGAGCCCCTCAGTCACGGCGTACGCCATGGAGCCGCCCTGGGTGCTCTCCCCAGCAGCTGCTCGTGTGATTACTACAGCGAAGCTACCTCGCCTTGTTGCACCGACGGTGCGGCAGCTTGATACCTTGCTCTGTGCCGGTGTGGAGGCCTGGGACACGGTGACGGTGGTCAATACGGGTGAGGGGGTTCTGGAAATTTTTTCTGCATCATTTGTTCGCGGTGATCAGGGATTTCGTCTGGTGGCCCCGCCACCCCAATGGTTTCCGCGAAGTCTTGTGCCGGGCGACTCCCTGCGCCTTGTCGTGGCCTTTCAGCCACCGGCTTCCGTCGGACTTTTCCGGGATACGCTGCGTCTGGTGCACACGGACACTCTGGTAGCGGGCTCCCCGTGGCGAATTGCATATAGCGTCGTCAAGGACAGCATTCTCTTCCGTCTGACAGATGGCTCTGTGTCTCTGCGCCGCCATGATTTCGGGACCCTCTGTCCCGGTGAGCAGCGAACGATGAGGGCCGTGGTTGTCAATACTTCAGGACGCCTGCTACGCTTTGCTGTCCCTCGACTGGTGAACGCGGCATACTGGAGCGTGACGCCGGCGTCAGCATTCGCACTGCTGCCGGGGGGGCAGCAGATACTGACGGTGCAGTGTCAAGGCAACTTCGTAGGAGCTGCCCGCGGGGCCCTGATCGTGGAGAGCGCCGAATGCCCGCATGCTGATACGGTTGAACTTCTTGCCTTTGGCCTTCAAACCCAGTTAGAATGGCGTGGTTCGGGGCAGTTTGGGTTCGTGCGGGTTGGCAGTAGTAGCGAGTTGACCGTGGTGCTGCGCAACATCGGCTACTCAGCGGCCTGGATTCCGGAGGCTCCTACGGTTGCTCCACCTTTTCAGTTAGTAGGCACACACCCGCCGATCCCCACACAGATAGCTCCTTATCGAGAACTGGAGTTCCGGCTGCGCTATGCTCCAGTGGCGGCCCGCGCAGATGCTGCAGAGCTTACTGTGCTTGCTGTCCGGGGGGATTCAACGTGTCCGGATACGACGCGTCTCCTTCTCAGTGGGACCGGTGTGAAAGTCGGCGTCCGTGCCAGTCCGGTGGTGGTTGATTTTGGCCCTGTGAGCCGCTGCGAAATGCCGTTAGACACAGTCTGGCTGGTCAACGTGGGGACTGTTCCCATAGAAGTGCTGCGTCCAGCACAACTAGTCGGGCCTGAGGCCTCCGACTTTGTCGTAGTAGCACAGCCTTCGACCCCCAGTGTGATCGCGCCCGGCGATTCTGTCTCTTACATTGTCCAACTGATGCCTGCAGCGGGGACAGGCATCCGCTCAGCACAGATGGTCCTCACCACGAGTGACACAGCAGAACCGTATGTGACGGTCGGACTACGTGCAGAGAGAGTGACCCCCTTCGTAGCGATGCCACCAGTGGTGGATATAGGAACCATTCGTCAAGGCCAGGTAGCACAGGCAACTGTGACAGGGCGAAACTTGTTGCTTCGCCCTCTGACGATCCGGATGGTACGGAGTTCGCATCCGGATGTTACAGTCACCCCACAGTCAGCCGACATCCCTGCTTCGGCATCGCAGCCCTTTACGATCACGGTGTCTCCCCAACGCCTGGGAGTACTCCGGGCTGAGCTCTTGTTCATTGTTACCGAACCGTGTTTAGATACCCAGCGGGTGCTTGTCTATGGTAGCGTGACCGGGGAGGGGATTGCCCACAGCTCCCTAATAGACTTCGGTACCGTTGTCTTCTGTCAGGAGCGTACCGATACACTCGCTATTAGCAACGGGACAGCAGACACGCTGTGGCTGCTTTCGGCGGCCATTAATGGGGCAGATGCTTCAGTGTTTACAGCCGACTTCCCCCCGCTGCCTGTAGGGATCGCCCCTGGAGAGGTGGCTCGCTATGCTGTTCGCTTTCACCCGGTAGGAGCGACGGACGGGCAGAAACAGGCACAACTTGAACTCACTGTTCGCGCTGGTCTGGAAGTTCTGCGGCTGGAGGTACTCCTTCTTGGGCGTCGGGAGACCCCGTTGCTCAGTGCCCCGGCGCAGGTCTTCTTTGGCAATGTCCTTCTCGGTGCTGCCGCGCGGCAGCCTCTTGTTGTCAACAATCGCGGGGCAAGAACCATTCGCATAGATACTACGTGGCTACAAGATGGACGTTCCTTCTCTATCGTGTTGCAACCGGTATTCCCGTCGGTGCTGGCGCCCAGTGAGAGCTTGACGTTTATCGTAGAGTTTCAGCCCCAGCATGTAGCCATCTTTACGGACACTCTTCGCCTGCGGATGAGCCACCCATGTGCAGATGAAAGGGTAATAGCGCTTGCTGGTTCCGGAATTGCGCCGATCATGACTCGTGTGTGGCTGCCAGATACGCAAGCCTCCCCATGGGATCAAAATGTGCGGATCCCACTCCGGTTTATGCCGAATCCCGAAGGAGCTCAGCTCAGCACCCACTGGGCGGAGCTGGAGATTGCATACGACCCCAGCATTTTCCTGCTTCGTGGAGTCAGCCGGGGCAGAATTCTACGCTATGGGAGTGTGGGCGGGCTTGCAACTGTAGCACTCCGTGTCGAGGATATACCGATTTCTACCGGCGGGACCGTTACGGAGCTTATCGGCGATGTGCTCCTGGGCAGCCAGGCAGAAACTCCTCTGCGGATTCTGAACTTTCTCTGGAATGATGGATTGTTGAGCAGTCAGACGCGTCGTGAGGATGGGCGCTTGCGTTTGATGGGGATTTGCAACGAAGGGGGGGCGCGTCTGCTGCGCCCGGTTGGGCTAGCTATGGTTACCGCTGAAAGTGACCCAGGGCAGCTGCGTGTGATTACACTGGCGGGAGAGCGGGGTACATAC
>JANWXA010000035.1 GCA_025055465.1 Candidatus Kapaibacterium sp. | reverse complement strand
AGGCAGGTATGCCGCAAGTAACAGGATACCTAAGTCGTGAAGTAGCCCACCAGTGAAAGCTTCTCCAGCAAGACGGTAGCCCAGATGCCGAGCAAGGCAGCGGGCTGTTGCTGCACAGTAGAGGCAATAGCGCCAGAAGAGCTCTCGATCCCAGGCGCTTTGCGCCCCAGTATGGAGCAATTCGTAAAGTGTTGCGGCCACGAGGAGCTCGCGAATCGCGTCGTTGCCCAGAAGGGAAATGGCAAGGCGGATAGTTGTAATCCGCCGGGGAAACCCATACAGTGGGGAGTTTGCAGCCCGCAGTAGTCGGGCGGTCAGGGCTTGGTCACGTTCAATAAGTTGAGCGATGCTGGCAGCACCTATTTCGGATTGTCCAAGAAGCTGGAGTGCCTCCGCCACTACCGGTGGCATACTGGGTAGCTGTTGAATACGGCAAAGTCGGTGGAGGATTGAAGCACTACGTGTGCTCATGGATGCGCAAGTATGTCCGAAGTTCCTCCAGTACTTTGGCGTGTATTTGACACACGCGACTTTCTGTCAGTTGCAGAAGTTCACCAATCTCGCGAAAGGTGAGTCCCTCGTAGTAATACAGCGCAATGACCAATCTCTTTCGTTCGGGCAAGCGCTCCAGGTAGGCAGTAATGGCGGCAAGCAACTCCTCGCGCGACAGTTGCTCGGCTGGATTGACCGCCGTGGGGTCGGGAAGCTCTTCTAAAAAGTTGCTTGGCTCTTCTTCCTCTTCCGATGGTGCTCCTGGGGAGAGTGGTTCGTGGAGAGAGAACGAGGCATGCGCTGCCTCCACAGCTCGCAGATAAGACCGGTATGCCTCAGGGGTTACTCCCAGGCGTTGGCGGATATCTTCGGAGCTGACATCCCTACCTTTTTCCTGGCGGAGTTCATCGGCAACCTGTTGATAGGCATAGAATTTGCGGCGTGCAGTTCGGCTCAGCCAATCCAGCTTCCGAAGCTCGTCCAGAACGGCACCGCGGATTCGGGTAAAGGCGTACGTTTCAAACTTAGTCCCGCGCGAGGGGTCGAACCGTTCTATGGCGTCGTTGAGGCCTAAGATACCGACATGCTCTAAATCTTCGTTGCTAAGACAGATTTGATCTGGTAGTTGCAAGGAGGCCAAGGCATAGCGAACCAGCCACAGGTAGTGGAGGATCAGTTGTTGGCGATCGGCATCTGCACGTCGTTCCCAGTATCGCTGCCATAACCGCTGAAGTTCTTCTGGAGAAAGCTGTTTGTGGCGACTTCTCATGGCTGCACCTTAGGATGATGCCTCTTCGGAACACGACTTCTCTTTGCCGGCGGAGCGTCCCGGTCGGAGAAGAACTATGACAAGGGTTGTTAGAATCGCGGCAGCTACAAATACAATAAAGGCCCGAAGCAAGACGGTAGCCGTGGAAGAATCCGCTTGTAAAGCAAAAATAATTACTGCGACACAACCGGCCAATATGCCGACGTTGAGAACAAGGCGAGCTGTCGCATTAGGGCTGGATGTGCGACGTTGTGGCATAGGAGACTGTAGGTGATGCTGTGACAAGTGTGTGGACGAGCTGATGGTATGCCCGTGATGTTGGGGTGTGGGGAAAGGCTTCCACAAACAGGCGCTGTTGTAGGAGGGCCTCTCGGTGCCGTGGGTCGTAGGGTATAGCCCCGAAGAGCGGAAAACGCTGCCGTAGAAAACGCTGAGTTGCTGCATTGAGTTTGACAGCAATGCTTTGGGCATCTGATTCCTCGACGATTTTAGTCGCCACGAGTCCGGTTCGGTGTGATTGCCCGGTGTTCCTGTCGCTAAAGAGGGCTTTCAGTAGGACATAAGCATCCAGGATCGAACCGATATCGTCGCTCATCAGGATACAGCAAGTGGTAGCTATTTGACAAGCAGCGGCGACGCTATCAGACCAACCAGCAGCGGTGTCGATGAGAACGAGGTCAGGACGAAGCCCTTCGCAGAGGCTCCGGAGCAGGTTGTGAAGCGAAGCACCCAGCCGTGGTTCCGACTCCCCGTTCTGGGCGCGTTCGGGAACGAGCCACAACCCGGGGCGGAGGCGGATTGCAATGCTTTCAATCCTGGCATTTCCCAGATAACTATCGGAGGCAGTGGCGATCGGGGTGAGGCCAAATAGAGTGTGCAAGCTGGGCGCCATAGGATTGGCATCCCAGAGGAGGCATGATATTCCGCGATCGTGTGCTGCAATGGCCAAGTTGGCCAGTGTAGTGCTCTTCCCGATCCCAGCGCGCCCACTGCAGAAGGTGATAATGTGTGATGGTATCCCCGCACAGCCCATTCACTCTTCCGTTGTCCCGATCCGACATGCCAGCGCTTCCATAGTTGCAGGCTCTATATCATCAGGGATGCGCGGGCCGCTGCACAGACAGACCACTGGTATTGGATACAGCTCCAGCGCCTGTAGTAGGGGGCCCAGCCCCGCTTCTTGGTCCAGCTTTGTCACAATTAGACCCTTTACCCCAAGTGATTGCCAGATCTGTAGCAGGCTCCGAAGCACAGGGAGGGAATCTGTCGCGCTTACCACTGCATAGAAGGCATTCGGACGGACGACCTCGCAGTACTGACGCCAGAGGCGCAGTGTTTCGGTATGGAGGGGATTCCCGCCGGGGATGTCCACTGCAACAACCATTGGGCTGGACGGTAGCTGGAGAAGGGTTTGCCGCAGCTCCTGAAGGGTGTAAACCTCTGCGAGCGGGACATCAGCGATGGAGGCGAAGAGTTGCAGTTGTTCCAGGGCCCCCAGTTTGTAGGTGTCAGCAGCAATGAGTTGGATTGGCAAGGCATGCAGCAGCTTGTACAAAAGAGCTATCTTCAGCAACGTTGAGCTTTTTCCAGCCCCCGGTGCCCCAAGGAGTAGCAGCCGGAGAGGCTGAGATGCGGGCTGCGGAAGCTCTGCCACCTGGAGGTGGGAGGTCAGGCACTGGCGCGCGTGGGCGAGCAGCTCCTTCCACGAGCTGCAGGCTGTCGTTGGTGGAAGATGGTGGAGCAAAAAATCCTCGGTAAACCCTTCCATGTGCAGCACATTGTAGAGGCGCTGCCATAGAGGTTCCACTTCGGCATTATACCGGAGGCGGAACTCAAGTTGGGCGACCTGTTGGCGCAGAGCAACCAGCTCGTGGTGGAGGTGTGCCAGCAGAATCGGGTCTGTAGTGTGTGCAGGAGTTTCTGATGTTTGGATGCCCTGTAACTCGTGTTCTGAAATGGCAAGCACCTCGATCAGCTCATCTGTGTTGTTGGGGTGGAAGGTGCGTGTCCCCAAAATCACGGCATTTTCCCCCAACTCCCGGCGCATGGAGCGCAGGGCTTCGTGGATGCTCGCGGCTATGTACTTCCGGATACGCATCGTTGGACGCGGACACCCATAGTAGATGTCCTGAAAAATTCATGCCAGGTGTTTTGCCCCCCGTGTTACAAGAGGTGAAAGATGAAGAACTTCAGGTACTGGGTTTCTGGCATACTCAGCAGGATTGGATGATCGGGGGGCTGGGTTCCGCGGTAAAGGAGGCGGAGTTGACGTCCTAAGCGGGCTGCTTCGGTAAAAATGACTTCCAAGAAGACAGCCTCAAAGACGTGGTGGGAGCAGCTACTGGTGACCAAATATCCCCCGCTGGGCAGCAAGAGCATAGCCAGGCGGTTGAGTTCGGCATATCCTTGCTTTGCTGAGGGAACATGGCGGCGACTTTTGGCAAATGCTGGGGGGTCTAAAATCACCAGGTCCCATTGGGCGCCGTCGGCAACTTGCTGGCGAAGAAAGGCGAAGACATCGGCTTCTTGGAAATGGACCTGCGACAGTTTGTTTAGGTCGGCGTTTCGTTGTGCACACTCTATGGCGGTTGCCGAGCTGTCTATACCAAGAACTACCTGAGCCCCGTGGTAAGCGGCGTGGAGGGCAAAGCCACCATGGTATGTAAAACAGTCCAGCACGCGTAGTCCGTATGCCAGCCGACCTGTCAGTGCTCGGTGATAGCGTTGGTCTAAATATGCGCCCGTCTTTTGGCCTTCCAGGAGGCGCAGTTCCAGTTGAACGCCCCATTCCTCTAACACAAGGCGCTCGGGAATTTTTCCGGAGAGGACACTCTGACGTTGCGGGAGCTGTTCCAACTCTCGGAGACGGGAGCAATTCTTCTCGACAATCCCGTGGACCTCTGGCAGTACTGCGTGCAAGGCCTGGATGATTGTGGGTAGGCGTGCATCCATTCCCACAGAGAGAGTTTGGATAGCCAGGTAGTCTCCGTAGCGGTCCACGATTAATCCAGGCAGTAGGTCTGCCTCGCCGTGGACGAGGCGGTACATGACCTCATCGGGGCACAGCCGCTGCCGTAAGACAAACGCTTGTTCTAAGCGTTCGGTGAAGAAATCTACCGTCAGCTCTTCAGCCTCTGCACGCAGGAGGCGAACAGCTATCAGGCTGTGTGGATTATACAGACCGACCCCGTAGCTTTCTCCCGATGGTGAAAGGACCCGGACGAGGCTGCCTGGTGTGAGACGTGGAAGCTCCTGGAGTTCATTGCTAAAAACCCATAGATGGCCACTGCGAACACGGCGTTCATGGCCTATGCGTAGACGCAATTCGTACATGAGAGAGGTAAAGGATCGAGGGGCAGAAAAGCCTTGTCAGAACAATTACTCAGCCGGCTGCCGTTTTGCCGTGTGTTCTTGAATCTGTTGCTTGATCACCATGCGAACGTATGTTGAAGCCGCCAAGCCCCGGCTATACGCTAACTGCTGAAGGGCAGTATAGTCACTTTCGTCCAGCATAACGGAGAGTAATCGCTTGGTGCCCTGGAACAAGATTGGTTTTTTGGAATCTTTGGGACGACCACGCTTTGGCATAGGAATAACCTTTAGTGCAAGAATGAGACTGACTCTCGATTACCGTTCCCCTGGGCTTCTTCTGCTGCCCGAGCACACCATCTATGGGGCCTTATCGAGCCACCGGAGGGATTTGAACCCCCGACCCGCTGATTACAAATCAGCTGCTCTACCTCTGAGCTACGGTGGCAACCGTACGGTGATAACAATACAAAATTATCAAGTTTTAGGGATAGCCGCATAGCCAGCCATACAAGCAGATTGGTTGAGAGTATTTACCTCAAAGGAAGTGGAGGGCAAGTTTAGGGGACAAAGTTTTGGTAAATTCGCTTCCGACAACGCGTGCAGGTTACTGCTCATGCGGGTTTCGTATCAGTGGTTACGGGAACTTCTTGAGTTTCCGTGGACGGCGGAGGAGATCGCTGAAATCCTGACACATCTGGGCCTGGAGGTGGAGGCGGTTGAAGATTGGCGTGGGAGGTATTCGAAAATTGTGGTGGGACTTGTTGAGGAGGTACGCCCTCATCCGCGGCACGATGGCCTTTGGATATGTCGCGTGGCGGTCGGTGGGGAAGTGGTGCAGGTCATTGCTGGCGTTGCACCAAGACAGGGGCAGCGTGTAGCTGTGGCTTTACCTGGTGCTGTACTCCCGCAGCTTGGAGAATCGCTGCACGTACGAGTGTTTGCCGGAGAGATGTCACAGGCGATGCTCTGTAGTCGCTGGGAATTAGGATTGGGGGAGGAAGCCGACCGCATTTGGGAACTGCCAGAGAACGCTCCTGTGGGAGTACGACTACCCCAATACCTACCACAGTTGGAGGATGTGTGCTATGAAGTAGCTCTCACGCCCAACCGGGGTGACTGCGCCAGTCATCTGGGGATTGCACGGGAGTTGGCTGCCTATGGCGAGCTTGCCGTACACCTTCCTCCGGTGTTGCCGGATGAGGTTCACGATACCCCTGTAGGGGTCGTCGTGGAGGCTTCCGAGGGGTGTTTGCTGTACTCATGCTGCTTGGTGATGGGGGTAGCGGCAGTTGCATCCCCACTGTGGATGCAGCTACGCCTGTGGCGGCTGGGGATTCGCCCACACGTATTGCCGGTTGACGTTATGAACTACGTTATGTTGGAGCGAGGCCAGCCGCTTCATGCCTTTGACTTTGCCCGCGTCGCCCAGCGGCGTGTCCTCGTCCGCTGGGCACACCAAGGCGAGCTTTTTACTGGTTTGGATGGGCGCACCTATGAGCTGTGCCCGGATGACCTCCTCATTGCGGATCCTGAGAAGACCCTGGCGCTTGCTGGTGTCCTGGGCGGATCGTCGTCGCAAGTAACGGGCGAGACAACCGATGTACTGATTGAGTCCGCACTCTTCCATCCTGTATTCGTTCGGAGAGCGGCACGACGGTACGGCTTGGAGACGGACGCAGCATATCGCTTCCAGCGAGGAGTGGATCCATGTGGGGTGCTTCCGGCGCTTCGGCGAGCGGCGAGTTTGCTGGCAGAGTTGGGGGGCGGACAGCGCGCAGCGCCTGTAATTGCTGGACACCCCCAGCAGAACAGCCGACGGGTGCTCCTACGCTATGATCGGGTCCAGCGGATCCTGGGGATCAGACTACCACCGGAACAGCTACACAACCTCGTGCAACGGCTCGGGTTCCGTGTCGAGGAATGCTCGCCTCAGGCATGTACTCTGAGAGTGCCTTCTTTCCGGAACGACGTCAGTACGGAGGTGGATGTAGTGGAAGAGATTGTCCGCCTCTACGGTTACGACCGAGTTCCGGTGTCGGAGGGAACGTACTTACCATTGGCTCCCGCTGTATTGCCCGATGGGTTGCGCCCTCCGGAACTATATTATCCCGCTCTCTCTGCTCTTGTAGAATGGGGATTCCAGCAAGTCATTACACCTGTGCTGATAGACCCTGACACGGCGCAGCAATGGGAGCCAAATCCTGTACGGCTGGTTAATGCTTTAGGGCTGGAGTATTCGGCCTTGCGACCGTCGCTAGTGCCATCGCTCATGCGAGTAATTGCACACAATGTCCGGGTTGGCGAGCGGACGGTTCGCATTTTTGAATTGGGGAAGGTTTTCCGGCAGCATGCAGGGAGCGGCCAATGCCTGGAGGATTATGAAGAACGTTTTCACCTTGCAATAGCCCTGAGTGGGGCAGCGGCTCCGCTCCAGTGGGGAGTTGCGCAGAGGGAAGTGGATTTGTATGACCTGCGCGGGCTTCTGGAGCAACTACTGGAGCGTCTGCGGATCCCTAATCTTCGGTGGGCCCCCTGGACAGAGGGGAGGCTACCTGCGCTACTCCCGGTTGCGCTGCGGATTTTCAGCGGTGAGCAGCTTCTGGGATGGATAGGGCAGTTGCGCCCACGGTGGCTGAAAGTCTTAGAGGTAGAGCAGCCCGTATTTGTTGCCGTGCTGGATGGGGAAGCAATGCACCGCTGCATGCAGCCTGCTACGCAGCGGTATGTACCTGTACCAGAGTATCCTGCAATTCGACGGGACATAGCGTTCGTGGTGGATGCTGCCGTTCCTGTTTCCCTTCTCAGTGAACTCATCCGGAGCGTGGGGGGCGAATGGCTGGAAGAGGTTACGCTCTTTGACGTTTTTGCTTCCCCAGCGATAGGAGCGGGGAAGCGGAGCCTTGCTTTTGCCCTCCGCTTTCGGTCGCGCGAACGCACCTTGCGTGAAGAAGACATCATCCCTCTTCTGGACCGTATCGTTGTCGAGGTAGAGCGTCAGACAGGAGCTCAGTTGCGTCGCTGATGGAGTCAGGGGCTGCACCAATACTGCCGCGGGCGGAGCTTCGAGCCACCGTCCTGCATCTGTGGGAACGACTGCGCTTGCTGGGTGGACGCCTGCGGGAACTGGGAGAGGAAAACCTTCGGCTGCAGGCGGAGGTACACCAATTACAGGAGCAGCTCAGCCAGAGTCGGCAGCAGGAACACGAGCTTCAGGGCCATCTCCGGAAGCGGGAAGACGAATGCCTCCTTCTGCGTCAACGATTGCAGGAAGCCGAAGAAACGTGCGAACAGTTACAGGAGCAACTTTCTGCCCTGCAGCGCCAGTCTGGTGAGAGCTTAGTTCAATTAGAGCGCTTGCGTGAGGAGTTTCGCTTGGCTCAGGAGGAGCTTGCGCGTCGCAACCATGAGCTCCATGCCCGCCATAAAGAGTTAGAGGAGTACCGTGAGCGGGTTGCTCGCCTGCAAACAGACATAGGCGAAGCTTCTGCCGTTGAAGCACTCCGGGCCGAGCTCCAGGCGCGTGAAGAAACGATTGCTACCTATACCGAAGAATTGCTTGCATTGCGCCGGGAAAACGCTGAGCTACGTCACCAGCTTGCCCAAGTCTCCCTGGAAGAGCTGGAGCGCTTACGACAGGAGGTAGCATGTGAACGAGAGCGCGCTCAACAAACCCAGCAGGAGCTTGAGCTCTTGCAGCGCCATTTGCTTCGCCTCTTAGAAGGGTACACCGTGCCTGCCGCGGACCAACTTGAAGGATTGGCCGCTCAAGTGGGCCAGCTGCAGCAGTTTCTGCTGTCCCAATTTGAGCAGCTTCAGCGCCAGTTACAGCACGCTGCCATAATTCCGGATCCTCTACGCCAGGAGCTGGCTCAGCGACTCCGAGAGCTTTTGCAGCGAATGGAGCTGCTGTTAGAGCGGTCGGCTCCTCGTCATGAGGAAAAGGCATAATTTTGTTTCGACGACAGCGAGGACCGGGAGCATAATGGAGCGTTCGGTACGCGTTACGATAGCCGGACGAGAGTACGTCCTCCGTGGGGAAGACGAGGAGAAGTTGCTACGCTCTGCCCGTGAAGTTGATGGACAGTGGCAGCGGCTTCGTGCTCAAATCCCAGAGCAATCAACGACCACGATGGCAATACTGGTGGCTCTGAACCTGGCAGAACAACATCAGGAACTTCGTGCACAGTACGATGTGGATATGCGCTATATTGGCGAAGCTTTAGATCGAATGATTGCCTACGTGGACGAATGTCTTTCTGCTCCCGGAGTCGACACACGACGTCCGGATATCGTTCTTTGACAGGTACCGTTGCAGTAACGCGCCGCATCCACTCGTTGTCGGTTGTGTCCGGTGAGCGAACGGCTAACCGAACACCCAGAGGGAGATAGGCTCTGCCTATGGATGGCAGGCCTCGCCTACCATTGTGGTAGGAGCCCATCAGGGCTCGGAGGAAGCCAGAAGTAGGAAGGCTATCACCCACCGTACTGAACAGAGCCCGGTTCCGCTCCCGGTGCTTTGCGACCGAGGTTGGGTGCGGCGCTTTTTTTGGCAACATGTTTCATATGAGTCGAAACGGCATGAGCGAACTGTGGATTCTCGGAGCCGGTCTCCTTGGGCTGGCTGCTGGTTTTACTGTGGCGTATGTTCTGGGGTCACGGCTGGCTGCCGCAAAGGTGGCCGATGCCGAGCGCCAAGCCCGCCGGATCGTGGAGGAAGCCGAGCGTGAGGCAAAAGCCCTCAAGAAAGAAAAGTTGCTGGAAATCAAGGAAGAGTGGCAACGCCAGCGCCAAGAGTTTGAAGCCGAAACGGCGGCGAAACGGAACAAACTGCAAACACTGGAGCGTCAGCTAAAAACACGCGAGGATGCCCTCCAGGAGAAGCTCGAACTTATCCAGCGCAAAGAGCGTCACTTTCAGGCTCTGGAACAGGAGTTGGCACAGCGTCAACGGCAGACAGAGCAGAAGTTAGCTGAGGCTCAACAACTGCTCCATGAACAAATTGCTCGGTTGGAGCAGATTTCGGGTATCAGCCGTGAGCAGGCAAAACAGCTATTGATGGAAAATTTGCTGACGGAGGCCCGCAATGAAGCTGCGCAGTACATCCGGCACATCCGGGATGAAGCACGGATCACTGCTGAACGCGAGGCGAAGAGTATCGTTGTGCAAGCTATTCAGCGCACTGCAGCCGAGTACAGCATGGAAACCACCGTTACTGTTGTCCAGCTACCCAACGAAGAGATGAAGGGACGCATCATCGGGCGCGAGGGTCGGAATATCCGCGCCTTTGAGGCGGTAACGGGGGTTGACCTCATCATTGACGATACGCCGGAGGCAGTGGTGCTTTCGTGTTTCGATCCCCTCCGCCGGGAAGTTGCCCGTATTGCCTTGGAGCGTCTAATCATCGATGGGCGTATTCATCCTGCTCGAATCGAAGAGGTTGTGGAGAAGGCACGTCGGGAGATAGAGGAGAGTCTTCCGCGCATTGGGCAAGAAGCTATTGCCGAGTTGGGCCTCCACAACCTTCATCCCAAGCTCCTCCACTACGTTGGCAAAATGCGCTTTCGTTCCAGTTATGGACAGAACTTGCTGGCGCACTCTATCGAGGTGGCGCACCTGGCAGCTATTATGGCGGCGGAGCTCCGCTTGGATGTCCAGTTAGCTAAGCGTGCAGGCTTACTGCACGACATTGGCAAATGCGTGGAGAACGCCGATACTCCACACGCTCTGGTGGGTTACGAGCTGGTCAAGCGCTATAATGAGCATCCTATCGTATGTAATGCCGTGGGGGCGCACCATGAGGATATTCCTATGGAGAGCCCCATAGCGGCACTTGTCCAAGCGGCTGATGCTGTGAGTGGCGCTCGTCCTGGTGCACGCCGGGAGACGTTAGAGGAGTACATTCGTCGCCTCGAGCAGTTGGAAACGTTAGCCAAAGGCTTCGATGGTGTTGCTAAGACGTACGCTATCCAAGCAGGGCGTGAGATTCGCGTCATCGTGGAACCAGAACGCGTAGATGACCAGGCAGCCAGTGAGCTTGCTCGGCAGTTAGCTTCCCGAATTGAGGCGGAAATGCAGTATCCGGGGCAGGTCAAGGTGACGGTTATCCGCGAGCTTCGTAAAACTGCCGTTGCTCGATGATACGCTTCTGTGTGTTAGGCACGGGCGCTGGCGGAGCACCTACGCTTCGCCGAGCTCCTCCTGCGGTTGTTGTGCGTCTGGAGGGTTCAGTCTTCCTCTTCGACTGTGGGGAAGGCACGCAGCGACAGCTTATCCGTGCCCGTGTCTCCCGCCGTAAGATTGACTTCGTAACTCTTACACACCTCCATGCTGATCACGTTCTGGGGCTCGTGCCCCTCCTTGCCAGTATGGCTTCTGACAAGCGGCAGGAACCACTGTGCCTTATTGGCCCGCGGGGGCTGGCCGAGCTGGTTTGGAAGACGCTCCGCTGGGTTGATGTCGAACTGCCCTTCGAACTCCAGGTGCGGGAGCTGGAGACAGGCTTTCAGGGTGAAGTGTGCGTGTCTCCTCAGTGGATACTCAGTTGTGCTCCGCTCTATCACTCTATTCCCTGTTTTGGGTTCCGGCTGCAAGAGCGACGCCAGCCCGCGCTCCATGTGGAGCGCCTCTGTGCTATGGGAGTAAAGCCGGGGAAGCTGATGGGGCAGCTCAAGCGCCAGGGCTGGATAGAGCTGCCTTCTGGCGAGCGGATTACGCTGGAGCAGGTATCATCGTTCCGCCCGCAGCCGACATTCGTCTACTGTGGCGACACCCGCCCCTGCCCTACGGCTATTGAACTGGCGCGCCGTGCCGATGTGCTTATTTATGAAGCAACTTTTGCCAGCGACCGAGCTTTCTTGGCTCACGAAACTTTCCACTCCACGGCTGCTGAAGCCGCTGAGGTTGCTTATGCTGCAGAGGCCCGCCGTCTTTTGTTGGTGCACTTTAGTTCTCGTTACGACACTGAGGAGCCTATGCTACAGGAAGCGCGGGCAATTTTTCCCCACACCGACATAGCGCAGGAGCTGGTATGGGACGAGATTATCCCCTCAGATACGCTCGATGACGAGAGCCAGCCCTTGCCCGACCCCAATGCAGAGGGTGGCCAGCCCATAGCGGGCGTTTCGCTGGTGCAGCGAGCGCACCAACGTCCCGGCCAGCCGGGCACCGCTCATCCCTAAAGGATGCCCCAAAGCGATAGCTCCGCCGTAGATGTTGAGCCGTTCTGGGTCCAGCGGCATCTCCCGAAGGCACGCCAGGACTTGGGCGGCGAAGGCTTCGTTAAGCTCCACCAGGTCTATGTCCTCCAGCGAGAGGTTGGCACGCTGCAGGGCTTTCTTCGTTGCCG
Source organism: Candidatus Kapaibacterium sp. (assembly GCA_025055465.1). Classification (GTDB taxonomy): domain Bacteria; phylum Bacteroidota; class Ignavibacteria; order Kapaibacteriales; family HRBIN21; genus HRBIN21. Next base: position 367 of record JANWXA010000035.1, on the reverse strand, counting down.
GCACGGGCCCAATACCCATGTACCGCGGATCTACCCCAGCAGCACCGGAGCTGACGTAGCGGGCCAGAGGACGGAGGCCATAGCGTTGGAGTGCCGCTTCGCTTGCCAGGAGGAGGGCTGCAGCGCCGTCGTTGAGAGAGGAGGAATTGCCAGCTGTGACCGTCCCGCCGGCACGGAAGGCAGGCGGGAGTGCTGACAGCTTCTCCAGCGATGTGTCAGGCCGTGGCCCCTCGTCGCGATCGACGAGGACCGTCTCTCCTTTGCCCCGTTCTATGGGCACTGGCACAATCTCTTCAACAAAGATGCAGGCCTCTTGGGCGGCAACGGCACGCCGGTGGGACTGCAGGGCGTAGAGGTCCTGCTCTTC
>JANWXA010000034.1 GCA_025055465.1 Candidatus Kapaibacterium sp. | reverse complement strand
AATCACCACAATATGCTGTCGTCGAAGCAGCTCCGGTGTCAGCTCTGGAGCCGACTCTACGGTCTGCCCCAGCAATTCCACGCGCCGAATATACGGGTCGTAGTAACCAACGTGGCGAACCCCATCCTGCACGAGCAACTCCATAATCTTCAGTGCAGGCGAGTGGCGTAAATCATCTACATCTCGCTTGAAAGCGACACCGAGAAAGAGGACACGCGCGGTCTGCAAGCGCACGGGCAAACGAGCGATCTCCCGCTCAACCATATCCCGCACGTAAAATGGCATAGCCTCATTGACTTCCGCTGCCAGCGCCACAAAGTTAGTTACGAAGTCGTATCGGCGTGCGGCCCATGCCAGATAATACGGATCAATCAAGATGCAATGCCCACCAATCCCCGGCCCGGGGTAAAAAGGCATGAAACCAAAGGGCTTCGTTGATGCTGCTTCCACTACCTCCCAGATATTGACACCCAGCCGGTCACAGAGTTGAGCCATCTCGTTGACCAAAGCAATATTGACGCTGCGGAAGATATTCTCCAACAACTTGGCCATTTCAGCAACCCGCGGAGAGCTAACCGGCACAACCGTCTGTACAGCCAGCCGGATCACCGCCGCAGCCAGCTCCGTACACACGGGCGTGACCCCTCCCACGACAACCGGAGTATTTGTGGTTGTCCAAATCTTGTTCCCAGGGTCTACCCGCTCTGGGGAGAATGCGAGGAAGAAATCCTGGCCAACTCGCAGCCCTGTCCGCTGCAAGACCGGAAGAACATGCTCTTCAGTTGTTCCAGGGAACGTAGTACTTTTGAGCACGACGAGCTGGCCTCGGCGAAGTGTCTGCGCAATGCTCTCGGCAGCTTTCAACACATAGGAGATGTCAGGGTCCTTATGAGGGGTGAACGGTGTGGGAACACAGATAAAGAGAGCGTCGCACTCGGCGCAGCGTTGGAAGTCCTCCGTAGGTATGAGCCGTCCAGCATGTACTTGCTCAGCAAGGGCTATTTCTGGAACATCGCGGAGGTAAGATCGCCCTTGACGAAGTTGAGTCAGCTTGTCCAGCTTGGTGTCAAAGCCCAGCGTGCGTATACCTGCCCGCGCAAACTCTACCGCCAAGGGAAGCCCAACATAGCCCATCCCAAGTATCCCAACAGTAATGCTGCGTTGTTTGATCTGCTGCTTTAGCATGCGCACCAGAGCCGCTTTGTGCTCCTGAACCATTATACCATTCCCCATGACGCCGCACCAGACTGTGAAAGTTGGCCATACCACTGCTGCCGATAACGGGCATATGGACCCGTCCAGAGGGGCTCCCACCAGCTCCGGTTCGCCTGGTACCACTCCACCGTCTGCTTCAGCCCTTCCTCCAATGATATCTGCGGCTCCCAGCCCAGATCGCGGATCTTATCCCACCGTAAAGCATACCTCCGGTCATGCCCCGGACGGTCAGGCACAGAGCTCAAGAGCGTTCGCGGCTTCCGCAGTAGTTGAAGAATGTGCTCCACCATCTCCCGATTTTCCTGCTCAATTCCGCTGCTAACGTGGTAGACCTGCCCCGGTTGCCCTACGCGGCAAAGCAGCCACAGCGCCCGGCAAAGGTCTTCCACGAAAAGCCACTGTCGCCGCTGAGTACCATCTCCATAAAGGGGGATTAGCTCATCGTGCAGAGCACAGAGAATGCTCATCGGAACGAGTTTTTCCGGAAACTGGGACGGACCATACACATTACAGCTCCGCACAATCAAGGTCGAAAGCCCATAAGTGCGCCCATACGATTGAACAAAGCTATCCGCTGCGGCCTTCGAAGCAGCATAGGGCGAACTGGGAACAATAGGGCTGCCCTCACTGCATTCCCCAACGAGGCACTCCCCGTACACTTCGTCTGTGGACATTTGTACGAAACGACTCAACCTCAACCGCCGGGCAATTTCCAGCAGAACAACCGTTCCCCGTACGATTGCCTCCACGAACGGATGGACGTCCAATATAGAACGGTCTACATGGGTCTGCGCTGCCAAGTTGACAATAGTGTCCACTGCATAGGTGCGACACACATACTCAACGAGCTCAGCATTTTCTATGTGGCCGCGCACAAAGGAACAGCGCTGATCCCCCTGCCACTGTTCCACATTGCAGTGCTGTCCAGCATAGGCCAGGGCATCCACGACAACAACCTGAACGTCTGTATGCCGGAGAAGGTAGCGAACAAAATTCGTCCCAATAAACCCCGCTCCTCCTGTTATCAGCAATGACTGGGGATTTTCCCGTTCGCCCATAACCATGTCCTTCGCACCATATCTCTGCCCGCTGCCTCTGCGTCTTTAGACACTGCGCAACTTGCATTCTTTCAATGAGCACAAAATTACTGAAAGCCCTTGCCTGTGTGTTCGTGTGCGCTACAAGCGCCAAGAGCCAATTTTTTGTGGACTTCCATGCTCATGGTACAGTCTCCTGGCGCATTCCTACCAGTAGCTCCATTGTGGTGGTCCCCTTACCGACTGTTGGCATAGGGTGGGGAAGCAGGCTCCGCTCCTTTTTTGTTCCCAGTATTGACATAGTGCTCTCTGGACTGCGAACTCGCAGCGGAACACACGAGGAGTACCTTATTTGGGGCGAATTACAGTACCGCCTCCTGCTACAACTATACCACAGCCAGCAGCCACAGTTTACTCCTGCTGTAGCTCTGGAATTGGGCTTCCCTTTCGGACTTTCAGCATCGGAGGGGTGGCGCGAAGCTCTCAGTACGGATCTGCGTGCCTTACGGCTGGGGACTTTCGTTGGAGTCAGTGTACCCTCGCCTATCAGCAAGAGCTACGTCCATATCCTCACTGGGGGACATTGGCTGTTGCGTTCACCACGAGCGCTGCGCTCTGCTCTGATCCCCGAGCTGCGCCTGGTATGGGAAAGCCGGTAGTCTATTCCTCCGCATCAGAGACCTCCAACTGTAACATTTCCTCCAGGCGCTTTGGCAGATGGCGTTGAATCCAGCTGCGGTAATCCCCAGTATAGCCAACCCGTTGCTGGAGCTGCTGAATCCGCTCCTCAATGGCTTGAAGACGCTCCGGAAGGAGGGGGATGCGGCCATCTAGATGCTCTGCAATCTGAGCAACCTCCTGAGCAACGCGGGCCTCCTGGTCTCGGTTTAGAGCTTCATAGACATGAGTGCCCCATTCCAGATAATCCTCGACAATGCGTTGTGAGACCTCCCGGCTGTGCCGCAGGCTTTCTTGGATATTGCCACGCCCGGTAACGGCGTTTCCCACAGCGAAGACATTCTCATAGCCCTCTACACGGCACAGCGTCGTCTCGGCAATAGCATAAGTCTCACCCCGCTGTGGGATATCGGGCAGCGGCTCCGGGATGCTCCCGATGGAAGAGACCACCAAAGGCGCCCGCACCTCGTGCTCACTTCCTTCCACCGGAACGACGCGATCCCCCACCACCTGTGTCCGGCACAGGACAAGCCCAACCATGCGTCCAGCCTCGGTAATGATACCGACCGGGAGATGCAATTCCTGGAAGCCAAACAGGTAGCGCCGTCTGGCTGTCTCCAGCACCTTGACCCGCACAGTTTGAGCCCTCGCCAGCCGTTCGGGCGTGTCTACCGGCATCGGTGTCAAGGGCATATCTATGGCACGCCGTCGATAGTAGAGCGTACAGCCACGGATACCAAGCTCCTGTAAAGTAAGCCCATGGCGCTGCAGAATCCGATCAATACCGTGTTCCATGTCAATGACGTTGGTGGTAATGCCCCGCTGCCGCAGTGTTTCCTCTACGGTCAGCATCATCAGAGCTTTAGCGACATCAATAGAAGCTAAACCACCTCCAATAACAATGGCGCCATCGGCTATTTCGTACGGCTCAACACCGCTGTCAGGATCATGCATAAGGTTGAACCATGTCATAAACGGGTTCTGGTAATAGAAGCCGCGGCCAATATACTGGTCTGCTTCGGGCACGGGGAAGGGGCGATCACGCCATGCTCCGTTTGCTAACACAACAGCACTAACACCCCACTGCAGAAGCTCTACCAAGCGAATATCTTCCCCCAGGCGTACCCTGGGAACATAACGCACCAACGGATGTTGCAGTTTGCTGTCAATGCTGCCCTCCTCCTTGTTGCGTAATTTTACGTGCCATTTGGGTAAGCCGTACTCAATCTTACCGTAGGGCAGGGCATTCTGCTCCAGGACCGCTACACGAATCCCACGCTGGGCAAATTGGAAAGCTGCTTCCGCACCAGCAACGGCACCTCCAACCACGATGACATAATGTCCGCGCTCCATGACAGCGCTCTTCATCCAAAGGCACACGACTGTCTTTTACAAAAATAGCCGCCACCCCTAAATTCTTAGTTGCCCTGGTGCGTCGTCAGTTGCTGAGAAAGTCATCTTGGGAATCGTTCTGAAAGATGGAGCGGCACCGCATTGTTATTCCCGACGTGGTGATTGTTTTTGCCGGCGACTCTGGCGAGGGAATGCAACTGGCAGGAGTGCAGTTCGCCCATACCAGTGCTTTGCGTGGTAATGACATCGCCACATTCCCCAACTACCCTGCCGAAATCCGTGCTCCTCAGGGTACGCTCGCTGGCGTCTCGAGCTTCCAACTCCGCTTCGGCAGCTTTGAAGTTCTCACCCCTGGCGATCAGTGTGATGTTCTAGTAGCGATGAATGCTGCCGCCCTGAAAACGCATCTGCACCTGCTCAAACGCGGGGGTATCCTCATCGTGAACGAAGCTGGCTTCGACCGGCGGAACCTTCGCCTGGCAGGCTATCCCGAAGCAGAAAATCCCCTTACCAACGGTAGCCTCTCCGACTACCAGCTCATCAAACTCAACATTTCCCAACTGGTCGGCGCAGCTCTGGCTGACACTGGCCTGTCCGTGCGCGAAAAAGAACGAATGAAGAACATGTTCGTGCTGGGGCTGTTGGCATGGCTCTTTGGGCGCCCGCTGGAGACACTGGAAGAGTTGGTGACGGCTAAGTTTAGAGCACGCAACCCCGAGATTGCTGCGGCAAATTCACGCCTGCTGCATGCAGGTTATAATTTCGGGGAAACTTCAGAGCTGTTCGCCTCACGGTACGAGATCCCACAAGCAGAGCTCGCCCCTGGTGTCTATCGCAGCATTTCCGGCAACGAAGCCTTAGTGTTAGGCTTTGTGGTTGCTGCACATAAAGCAGGTCTCAAACTTTTCTACGCCGGCTATCCTATCACGCCCGCCTCGGAAGTCCTCCACCAAATGAGTAACTTGCTGTCCTACGATGTTTACCCCTTTCAGGCAGAAGACGAGATCGCCGCTATTAGCGCCGCCATCGGAGCGGCTTTCGGCGGGCACCTGGGTGTCACAGCGACTTCGGGTCCTGGCTTCTCGCTGATGAGCGAGACCTTGGGCCTAGCAGTCATGTTAGAGCTCCCCCTGGTTGTCTGCGACATCCAGCGTGCCGGCCCCTCCACTGGTATGCCAACCAAACCTGAGCAGGCTGACCTCTTGCAGGCTCTCTACGGACGCCATGGCGAAGCCCCGATCCCTGTACTGGCAGCGGCAACCCCGGCAGACTGCTTTCAGACAGCTTACGAAGCTACCCGTCTTGCCCTACACTGGATGACCCCTGTCATCGTGCTCTCCGACGCCTTCCTGGCCAACGGCAGCGACCTATGGCGCATCCCCTCGGTAGAAAGCCTACCCCCTATCACACCTCCGTTCGCAACGGAAGAGCACAAGAGTAACGGGGTCTTTCACCCATACCAACGTGACACTCGCGGTGTGCGCCCGTGGGCCATCCCAGGCACTCCAGGCTTCGAACACCGTATTGGCGGCTTAGAGAAGGAGGATATTACCGGCAACGTCTCCTACGACCCCCTGAATCATGAACGGATGGTGCAGCTCCGTGCCGCTAAGATTGAACAGATTGCCGCAGAGCTCCCACCCCAGACCGTCACTCTCGGTGAGCCCGAGGGCGAGCTGGCTGTCGTCGGTTGGGGTTCGACCTATGGCTCCATCTACAGCGCTGTTCAGGAATGCCGGGCTCAAGGACTTCCGGTATCCCACATTCACCTCCGCTACCTCAATCCGCTACCACGGAATCTGGGTCAGCTCCTCCGGGGCTTCCGCCGCATTCTAGTCCCCGAACTTAATAGCGGCCACCTCACCCAGCTCCTCCGTGCCCGTTACCTCGTAGATGCCAAAGCGTACGAGAAAGTCCAAGGCATTCCCCTTACCGTCTCCGAGCTTGTTGAAGTCATCCAGGAAAGGATCCACCATGACTGAAGCTCTCCATCCTTCCGTAAGCGCAAAGGACTACGCCAGTGACCAAGAGGTCCGCTGGTGCCCTGGGTGTGGGGATTATGCTATTCTCAAACAGGTTCAAACGGTGTTGGCCGAGCTGGGAGTGCCACGGGAGAATGTGGTGTTCATCTCTGGCATCGGCTGCTCATCCCGTTTCCCGTACTACATGGGCACTTACGGCCTCCATGGTATCCACGGGCGTGCGCCCGCAATTGCCTACGGGCTCAAGATAACGCGTCCGGAGCTCCATGTCTGGATCGTCACCGGCGATGGTGACGGACTCTCCATCGGCGGCAACCACCTTATCCACATGCTTCGGCGCAATATGGACGTGACCATCCTTTTGTTCAACAACGAAGTATACGGCCTCACCAAGGGGCAGATTTCCCCGACCTCGCGTCCGGGACAGCGCACCCCCTCTACCCCATGGGGCTCGTTTGAACACCCCTTCAATCCTGTTGCTCTCGCCTTTGGAGCAGGAGCTACCTTTGTTGCCCGCACGATGGACCGTGACTTGGCCCACATGCGCTCCGTCCTGAAACGTGCAGCGCAGCACCGTGGGGCAGCCTTTGTGGAAATCTATCAGAACTGCCCTGTCTTCAACGATGGGGCTTTCTTTGCTTACACAGAGAAGGAAAGCAAGCCCGATAACGCCCTTTTCCTGGAGCACGGCCAGCCGCTTGTCTTTGGCCAGAACCGAGACAGAGGGTTCGTGCTGGAGGGCACAGCCCTGCGCCTGGCGAGCTTTTCTGACGGACTACCAGCGAACTTGTGGATTCATGACGAAACCGATCGGACAAAAGCAGCCCTACTGGTCCAGCTGTTAGGCACACCGGACGATGGACTTCCACGCCCCTTTGGTGTGCTCTATGCTGATCATACCCGCCCCACCTATGAGGAGCTCCTCGCCGAGCGGCGTCAGCACTTGGTACAACACCATGGAGGAGGAGATCTGTCAGCGCTCCTGCGAGGCAAGAACTGGTGGACGATTGGTTCTTAGCCGCCGCACCAGATGACAAGCTGCTGCCGGAGCAGGACTCCGCGCTGCCACCGAAGGCCGTAGATACCCGGTGGTAGCCCGACAAAGGGGATAGACAGTTGCTCGCCCCACCACTCCCCCCACTGCAGCCGACGCCCCAGCAAGTCTACCAGCTCCCATTGCCACAGCACCGAGCGAGCTTGGCGTAGAACGAGCCGACCTGGCTCCCACCGCCATTCCGGTAGGGCCGGATTCGAGGCCTCCCCGACATCTTGCACCGCCCGGCGATACAGTACCAGATACGCACTCATCAGATACCATGGCATCGTGTGCCCGGTGCTGTTGAAATTACAGTCTGGGCAGTTTGGCGGCGGCGCAATGAAGCAACTATCCCACCAGGGACTGCAGTAGTTGATGTAAGGCTGGAAGCGAAACCCAATTTGGTTTGAGTCACCACGTCGGACGGCACTGGTAATCTCTTCCTCCCAGGGGCGGACATAGTCGCCCGGGCACCATCCCGCTCGGTTATACTGCCAGGTTCCCTGTTGCGGACGGCATGGGTTCTGAGCACAATCATCCCGCCATAGCAGCCTCGGGAACATCTCTCCGTTGACGAGCACAGCATGGGTCTTGCGGGAAAACTCGGCAGCATTATCGGTATTTCCCTGACCATGCCCAGTAAGCAAGGCAACGAATTTCACCGCCGCCGCATCCTCTTCAACGAACACTGTCCGCATCGGCACCCGCAGGTCTATCGGCTCTTTAGGGTTGCCATAGGCCCAGCGGCGATGCACATCATTGCCCCAGAGTTTAGCAACTCGATAGGGAACCATCTCTGGACGTCCCAGGAAGAATCGCAGCCGGACGCTAACAAGGTAGCCCTGCCCCGGGCTCTGTGCCCAGTAGAGGATGAAGACTCGTAATCGCACTGTATCGGCCAGCAGCGGACGGAAGTCCGTCACGTCAATCTCCCAGCTACACTCGCGCTGATATGGCGTCATGATTCGAGCAATTTCAACCGTATCTGTCGGAGTCAGCACAGTAACGTACGCGATGCGGTCCCACGGATCCCATCCCCCAGGTGGACGGTGAAGGGCGTATGTAAGCACAACACGCTCACACAAGGCCGACTCCGGTGGGCATACAACGGTCACGACCGTATCCTGTTTGCCATCAACCAACGGGGCTCGCTCGGTCACGAGTACTTCCTCCACCGTCTGAGCCCACACGACACTGGCCGACAGAAACACCAACACAGCCAGTCGCGCACTCATTACCCCACACTGATAATTTTTCCATAAAGTTACACACTCCGCACGATCCAGACTGCCCGCAATCACCCCACGAAACAAACCAGGGCGGGGCCCAATAATTTTGTAACCACACGCCATCAGTACTTCAATGGAGCTCATTCTCGGCACCGCTCTGGTAGCTCTCGTAGCATTCAATCTCACCTGCTGGCTCAACGTGCGTCACGTACCACGAGTTTCCCCTGTCCAATGGGCGCTGGTGAGCGCGCCGCACGTTTCCATATTAGTGCCAGCCCGTAACGAGGCTACTCGGATTGAGCCCTGCATCCACTCACTCTGCCAGCAGGAGTACCCAGCCTACGAAGTTTTGGTGCTTGACGACGAATCCACAGACGCAACTCCGGAGATCCTGGAGCGCCTGTGCCAGCAGTATCCCGAACGACTTCGCGTCTTCCGCGGCGCTCCACTCCCGGAGGGATGGATTGGGAAACCGTGGGCATGCTTCCAGCTTGCACAGCATGCCCGGGGAGAGTGGTTGCTGTTTGCCGACGCCGATACGCGCTTCCATCCCCTGGCACTCGCCTCGCTGCTGCAAGAGTGTCGCCGTCATCAGTGGTCTTTCGTGTCCTTGCTGCCGAGAGAGGAGCTCCGCAGTCTTGTTGAGCAGCTCATCGTTCCGCTGCTGTATGTCTTCTACTTCGCCTACGTCCCCAACCGCTGGCGGCGCTACTTTCCTCGCTTCCATGCCGCCAGCGGCCAGGCAATGCTCATCCAGGCCTCGCTCTACTGGGAGATCGGCGGGCACGCGGCCGTGCGCGGGCAGTTAGTCGAAGACCTCGCCTTGGGACGGCTCATTGCCCGGCGGCTCGGCAGCGCCCCCGTAGCCGATGGGACGGAGGTTGTCTCATGCCGCATGTACGAAACCTCTGGCGAGGCCTTTCTGGGCTTCTCCAAGAACACTTATCCAGCAATGGGATACCGCTGGTGGGCCCTGGTGGGCTTCGTTGGGCACTTACTTGCTCTCTTCGTCCTTCCTCCAGTGTTGGCCATACTCGGAGCGTTGTGGAGCCATGGGCTCTGGAGCGCTTTAGGGGGAACAGGCTACCTGCTGAGCGCCTTACTCCGGTGGCAGGTCAGCCGCCGTTTTCGCCTACCGTACTCCCAAGTCTGGCTCCAGCCCCTTGCAGCAATTGCGGCCAGCGTGATCGCGTTGAATTCCTATCGCTGGAGCACAACTGGACGCCTACAGTGGAAGGGACGACACTACCGTCCGCTCATGCTAACAGAGTAATGCCCCAAGGGGCTTTCGTATTTTTGCTTCTGTCTCTGCGTGAGCCCCGAATGCCGCAGACTCACGAAGCGAGAATGCTGAGGAAATACACCGAGGATCGGCATGGTCATCGTACTCTTCGGTGCCCCAGGCGTTGGTAAGGGCACCCAAGCTCAACTCCTGGCAGATCGGTACGGCGTTCCCCATCTTTCTACTGGAGAAGCTTTCCGGCGAGCAATCCAGGAGAATTCGGAGTTCGGAGCGAGGGCTCGGCACTACGTCGAACGTGGACTTCTGGTGCCCGACGAGGTGGTCACGGCTATTGTAGAACAATTTCTCTCCTCGCCACCCTACCTCCAGGGCTGTATCTTGGACGGTTTCCCTCGTACCCTCCCACAGGCACAGGCGCTCGACGCGTTCCTCCAACGCCAAGGGAGGGCTGTGGATGCAGTCGTCAACATCATGGTAGCGGAGGACGAGATCATTCGCCGCCTCCTCCTCCGTGGCCGCCCGGATGACTCCGAAGCCGTCATCCGGCAGCGACTCCAGGTCTACGCTGAGCAGACACAACCTGTGCTGGACTACTACGCCCAGCAGGGCAAGCTGCGAAGTGTGGATGGGAATGCAGATATAGAGACCGTCCACCATCGAATTGTCCAACTCCTCCGGAGCATCTCTGTCGACAATGTGCCGTCGTCGCAGTAACCTGTGTGTCGTGACCGTCTTGGCTGCTGCTACACTCTGGGGGCAACAGGATGCCCGACAGCTCCCGCTGTACCTTCAAGCTGGCATGGAAACTCACTCTGTCCGCTGGGGGGCCATCCGGAGGGTCAACCCGCAGGACTACCGGCCCGAAGACCTGACGAAACCCCACGAAGGGCCGCGCTTGCTTCAAGGCCCGACAGGGATCCCACTGGTCAACATCTCCCCGTACCCCCTGGACCAGAGCGAGACGTGGATCACACACCACCCCCAAAATTCACGCCTTTTGTTAGCTGGGGCTAACGATTCGCGCTACAACTACGGCGGCAACTACCGTATGGTCTCCTACCGCAGCACAGACGGCGGTCGGACATGGAGCGCTGCCCTGACCCCCCAGAACTTCTTCGTGCCCACCAGTACGGGCGCGGCAATTGCTGATCCAGGCCTCTGCTTTGACTCCGACGGGAACGCCTACTATAGCCACATCATGGTGCAGCTCCTCAACAGTGAGCCGAGCGGTACCAACGGGGTCTTCGTTGCTCTCTCCACCAACGCTGGTCAGAGTTGGACAGAACTCTCCCCCGTCACGCTCAACCAGGGCCAGAACGTGCCCTTTGACGACAAGTGTCTCATGGCAATAGACACAGTCAGCACCTCCCCGTACCGCAACTCCATCTACGTCGCGTGGCGGCGCTTCGGAGCCACGCCAGGTATCTACCTCGCACGCAGCACAGACCGTGGGCAGAGCTGGAGTGTGCCCGTTCTGCTTCCTGGTAGCGGCGGAGACACTCAAGCCCCAATCTTGGCTGTCGGTCCTCGAGGAGAGGTGTATGTTGCCTGGCGCCAGCGCCTCGGCAATCGGGAGAACGCCCTCTTCCAAATCTCCACCGATGGAGGCCGCACATGGCGGCCCGCTCCCATACTGGCGCAGTCCGTTGTGTTGCTGGGAGCTATCAATTCGACAAGTGGCCGGCAAGTCCTGCCCGATAAGCAGAACATCCGCGTCAGCTCCTATCCAGCTATCGCTGTCGATCTCTCTCCGGGCCCCCGCCGTGGCTGGATCTACTTAGTGCAAGCTGGCCGGGACGATCTTGGCCGGACAGGCATCTACTTCACGTATTCCACCAACGGCGGTACCATCTGGACTCCTTCACAGCGCATTGACAACAACACACTCAACAACGATGTCTTCTTCCCCGCCATCTGCGTAGACCCCGTGACGGGTATGATTGCTGTGCTCTACTACAGTTCGCAGCATGACCCACAGAACAGAGGGGTGGACGCCTACCTTGCCATCTCGCGCGATGCCCAAAGCTGGCGCCACATACGACTCACTCCCTGGACGTTCTACATCGACGGCCCCGAGGACGTCTCCTTCCAAGGGCCGGGTAATTACTACTGGGGCGACTACACTGGCATCACCGCATACGGTGGGCGCATCTACCCCTGCTTCTGGATGCCTAACGCACCACGCGGCTCTTACGGCACTCTGGACGCCTACGTTGCGCTCGTCAGCTCGGCCCCACGTCCTCCGGACAGCCTTCGAGCCACTTTCCCCGCCACTGGCTCCGTCCGCTTACGATGGCGTGACCCGACAGAGAACATCTTGAGCGAGCCACTGGGAGACTTCGTCATCCGCATCTTCCGGGGCTCCACCTTGGTGGCGACCGTCCCCAAGGGCCAGCAGGAGTATACCGAATCCGGACTTTCCGACGGTGCCCCGTTTAGCTACACGCTCATTGCCATGACTCCCGATAGCTTAGAGAGCGAACCCACTACCATCTCCGGTTTCGTCGGCGGCGCACGGGAGCCTCTCCCTCCGACGGATATCGTTGCTCGCCCCCACCAGGACGGAGTCCTCCTCTCGTGGCGCAATCCTGCCTACCACATTGACAGCTCGGACTTCTACGACTTTGCACGGCTTTACATC
>JANWXA010000033.1 GCA_025055465.1 Candidatus Kapaibacterium sp. | reverse complement strand
AACATCCATACCAGTTTGTCCTGGATGAGCTGGAAGCTGGCAATCGGACGCCCGAACTGGATCCGCGTCTTCGCATAGTTGAGAGCGACTTCAAACGTGGCCATCGCCGAGCCGACGGCACCCCAGGCAATCCCGTAGCGAGCCTGCGTCAAGCAGCTCAGCGGGCCCTTGAGGCCATGAACTTGAAGCATATTCTCCTTCGGGATTTCGCAATCCTGAAAGATGAGCTCTGACGTTACGGATGCCCGCAACGAGTGCTTGTTCTTCATCTCCACGGTGGTGAAGCCAGGAGTGCCCCTCTCCACTATGAAACCATGGATCTCACCATCCAGCTTTGCCCAGACGACTGCTACGTCGGCGATGGAGCCGTTCGTAATCCACATCTTCGTGCCGTTGAGCACAAAACCGCAGGACGTCCGCCGAGCCGTCGTCAGCATACCGGCAGGGTTAGAGCCGTAGTCGGGCTCCGTTAACCCGAAACAGCCGATGGCTTCGCCGCGGGCCAGCTTGGGTAGCCACTTCCGCCTCTGCTCCTCAGTGCCATAGGTGTAGATCGGGTACATCACCAGAGCACTCTGCACCGACACAAACGACCGAACCGCTGAGTCCCCCCGCTCCAGTTCTTGCATGACTAAGCCATACGTGATGTTGTCAGCCCCAGCACAACCATAGTCAGAGGGCAGCGTAATTCCAAAGAGCCCCAGTTCGGCCATCTTCGGCACGAGATGCATTGGATAGGTCCCCTCCCGGTAGTGCTGCTCAATGATAGGGATGACCTCTGCCTCAACGAAGTCGCGCACTGTCTGGCGCACCAACTCCTGCTCTGGAGTCAGTAGGTCGTCCAGCCGATAGTAGTCCACGCCTTGAAAAGCCATCACACCTGCTACTGCACTCCAACTTACCCGGTAGGGCACAAAAATAGCGTCTCAGTACTGCTGGAATGCCTGGAGTGTTCTCCACAACCCTTCCTGCAGCGGGGTCTGTGGTAACCGGCCCAAGACCTTCCGGAGCTTCTGTCCAGAGAGGCGAGGAAAAGAGGGCGCCCGGGTTTCCACCAGCCGATACGTGTTCCAACCGCACAGGTTCTCCAACGTCTGCGCTATCGTTCGAGCCGATACATAGGCCCCCGGCACGTTGAAGACACCGGTGACCGAGTGAGCACCCAGACGCGGGAAAATCTCCGCAGCATCGCCGACGTAGAGCACATCGCGGTAGACCTCACCAGCAGCGAAGAGCTCGTATGGCTTCCCCGAAAGCGCCGCCTCAAGGAGCTCGCCCATGAACCCAATCTCTATGCCTTGCAACCGCTGCCGAGGCCCATAGAGATGGGGAAGCCGTAGCAGGACGACACCATGACGTGGTCCCAGAAGCCGCGCCAGGACTTGCTCGCTTGCCCAGCAGTGGAGGCTGTAGACATCAATAGGAGCCACAGGATGGCCCTCCGTCACGACACGGGCAGAACCCTGCGCGTAGACTGTCCGACTGCTGGCATAGAGGAGCCGGACCGAGAACGAGAGCCGATGCAACAGTCCCGCAAGGGCACAGTTCGGTAGGTAGTTCCAACGGGCATCCTGCTCCGGATGCTCATTGCACCAGCGGTGCGTATTGAGAGCAGCGCAGTGGAAGACGATGCTCCCAGGCTCCAACGCTGACACCCATGCCGACGTATCCCCATAGTTGGCCTGCACGAAGCGAATCCGTGGGACAACCGTTGCAAGATTGTCCAACCGTCCACCACTCCCTGGTACCAGAGCGTCTACCACTGTCACCCGCGCGCCAAGCTCGACCAACCGCTCTGTAAGGTGACTCCCTAAGAACCCTGCACCTCCGAGGACGATCACCGGCCGGTCCTGGTAAAAGTCCTGCCACGCCTGGGCACTCATGGGGACTTCCGCGCTACTACCGCAAAGTTCCTTACAAACAGTCCACGGAGTGGCTTCGGGAACGGGAGCCGCACTGGTGGTTTGCCCAACAACACGCGGATGGCATTGAGTCCGAACGTTGAGGTCGCATGTGCCTCACGCTCAATCCGGAAGCCAGCAGTGTGGAGCTCGCGGCAGAGGAGTGCATACGTAAAGAAGCGCACATGGTACCCCTCACCCCGTGGTGGATGGCCCAAGAGTGCCCGCAGACGCCACCAGAGATGGGCAACATTCGGGGTTGTCACGACGACGAACCCGCCCGGGCGCAGACATCGCCAGAGACTACGCAATAGGACCTGAGTGTGGACAATGTGTTCTATGACCTCCAAGAGCAATGCCGCATCGTAGCGCTCCGGCTCAAAGAGCTCTGTCAGCGGCCGGTTGCAATCATGGCGGTACGCTAGAAACCCCAACTGGCGTGCACGGGCGACGTTGTTCTCGTCAATGTCTACAAACTCCACTGTATGCCCACGCTCGCGGAGGAGCACTGCCATTTCCGCAGCACCACCGCCAACGTCCAACACACGGCAGCGCTTCCCTGCAGCCGCCTTCTCAAAGAGTTCCAATGCTGTGGGATACCACGGGCGGTGGAAGTCTGGCTCACGTTGCATCGCCGACGAGCTCATCAAAAGCACCCTGAGCATAGAGCTGCTGAGCCCGTTCGTAATCTTCCATCTGTCCGATGTCCAGCCAGTAATCCCGCAAAGGAAACTGGGCCACTGGCTGTCCCATGTCCAAGAGTCGGTGGATGAGCTGTGGCATCGTGTAGTACTCTTGCGGCGGAATGTGCTGCAGTACTTCCGGCTCACAGGCGTAGATACCAGCCACCACTTCCGCGTGAACGTTTGGCTTCTCCTCAAGCCGCTGAATATATCCCTCCTTTGCTGTAACGACTCCATAGCGGAGGGGCAACGTGAGTTGCTTCGTGACAACTGTCGCCAAAGCCCTGTGATGACGGTGGTACTGCAGCAGGCTACGGAAATTCAGGTTTGTCAAGATGTCGCCATTGATAACAACGAACGAGCGGCGCAGCCGGTCAGCAAATAGGCGGAGCGGTCCTGCGGTCCCCAAGGGCCGGTCTTCAACCGAACACTCAATCTGGAGCCCCCAACGGCTCCCGTCCCCCAGGAAGGCCTTGAAGAGCTCAGACTGGTAGTTGAGCGCCACGAAAATTCGGCGGACGCCGCTCCGCTTGAGCCCCAGGAGAGTAATTTCCAGCACGGAGCGCTCTCCAACCGGCAGCAAAGGCTTCGGAATAATTTTCGTCAGCGGACGAAGACGCTCGCCTAACCCTCCAGCAAGGATGACTGCCTCCATTGGACCTTCTGGCTACTTGCCCATAGCAGTATGTAGGTTCTGCTCTACCTGTGCCCAGTTGACAACATTCCACCAGGCTTCAATGTAATCCTTGCGGCGGTTCTGGTACTTGAGGTAGTAGGCGTGCTCCCAGACGTCAATCCCCATCAACGGAATGGCTCCCCAAGGAGTGAGCTTGTGTTGGTTCTCGGCCTGGAGGACGATGAGGCGTCCATCCGCAGGCCGGTAGTGCAGCAGAGCCCATCCACTTCCCTCCACCGCCAGGGCAGCTGCAGAGAAATGCCGCTTGAATGCCTCAAAGCTCCCGAAACCTTGCTCTATCAGTTGCCGCAGCAACCCTGTCGGTTCCCCTCCGCCTCCTCGACCCGGCGGCCCCATGACATTCCAAAAGAGCGAGTGGAGAAAGTGACCTCCGCCGTTGAAAGCGGCTTTCTTGGACCAGTACTCCACATAGGTAAAGTCCCCCGAAGCCCGAGCTCTCGCCAGCTCCCGCTCAGCACGGTTAAGCCCGTCTACGTACGCCTGATGGTGCTTAGTGTGGTGAAGTTCCATCGTCCTGGTGTCGATGTAGGGTTCCAGAGCGTCATAGGAATAGGGGAGGGGCGGGAGTGTGTGTTCTGTAAGCTGACCAGCAAGCTGCTGCTCCTGTGCCCCCCTCTGTCCGAAGAGCCCTGTTGTCCCTGTAGCACCTAACAAGCTCAGTAGTCCGAGAAACTCACGGCGTTCCATTGCGAATGCCTTCGTACGCGTACAAACCCCAGGTGTTAGCTCCCCACACTACCGGAAGCTACCTACAAACTTAGCGACACCTGCAGAGAAGGCGTGCACAGAACAGCGGTAGGGTTCGTAGTTTTGCTTTAGTGAAGGCTGCAAGTAGCCAGAGGAGCGAATGATTTCGGTAGAGCTTCGCCGCAAGAGATGGCAGCAGATTGAGGCTGATGCCGTTGTGCTCTTTGTTCCGGAGGAACAAGTCCCGATACTGGGGCAGGACACCAGCACTCATGTGCCAGCGCTACAGACAGCCCTGGAAACAGGCGACATCACCGGAAAAGCGAAAAGCACGGTACTGCTTTACACCGACAAAGCCCTCCGAGCTCCTCGCGCACTCGTAGTAGGGCTGGGTGCAGAAGCGAAGCTGAACGCGGAAACTGTCCGCCGAGCTTCCGCTGTGGCAGCAAAGCGTGCCGCCACAGCAAAGCTACGCCACATAGCCATCCCTGTGCCCCAACACTCAGTGGGAAGCCTTTCGGCAGAAGAATTCCTGCAGGCAGCGATCGAAGGTGCTGTTCTGAGCCAGTACCGGTTTGGGAAGTACATAACGGCACCGCGGGACAATGGTCTCCTTGAACGTCTCACCATCTGTGCTGCAAATACTGCTGAACAGCAGCGCTTCCGGTCCGTGGTGGAGTACACCCGCATACTCTGTGAAGGTGTCTTCCTGACGCGCGACCTTGCAAATGCCCCACCCAACGAAATCTATCCGGAGACGCTGGCAGAGCGCGCTCGCGAAACTGGCAATCAAGCCGGCTTCAATGTTCGCATCCTCAACAAGGCCCAGATTGAACGCTTAGGGATGGGGGGACTCTTGGGGGTCAATCGCGGGAGCACCCGTCCGCCGGTCTTCATCGTCATGGAATACTGGGGTACCCGACGAACCCAGCCACCGATCGTGCTCATCGGGAAGGGCATCACTTTTGATACCGGCGGCATCTCGCTGAAACCAGCAGCAAATATGAGCGAAATGAAAGCCGACATGCATGGAGCCGCTTCCGTTATCGGGGCTCTTTCTGTCGTTGCCCGCCTCCGCTTACCGCTCAATGTCGTTGGGCTGGTGCCTGCAACAGAGAACATGCCCGGCGGCTCAGCAATGGTTCCAGGCGACATCTTGCGCTTCCTCAACGGCAAGACCGCCGAGATTGAGAATACTGACGCCGAGGGCCGGCTGATCTTGGCCGACGCTCTGGTCTACGCCGAACGGTATAAGCCCCAAGCCGTTATTGACCTGGCAACGCTCACAGGCGCCTGCGTCGTTGCGCTCGGAAACGTCGTCTCAGGACTCTTTGGGAACCACCGAGAGCTCCTGGAGCGCATCAAGCAAGCCGGCGAACGAACATACGAGCGTGTCTGGGAATTGCCGCTCTACGAAGAGTATGAGGAACTTATCCGCAGCGACGTGGCCGACGTGAAAAACTCTGGCGGGCGAAACGCCGGTGCAATCACCGCTGCCCTTTTCCTCAAGCACTTTGTTGGAGATTACCCATGGGCACATCTGGACATCGCAGGCACAGCAATCGCCCCCAAAGAAACTGATTACATGCCCAAAGGCGGAACGGGGATCGGGGTACGCCTCTTAGTAGAACTATTGCGAACATGGACGCCCATACCACTGGAATAACCTACAACAGGGAAGTAGAGCGTGCATTCGGAAGGGGATTATCAAGACTTTCAGCGTGAAGCGCTTCCACACTCGGAAGCCTTGTATTCCTTTGCGGTGTATCTGAGCCGAGACCGTGAGCTTGCCAAGGACTTAGTACAGGAAACCTATCTCCGAGCATGGCAGAGCTGGAAAAGCTTCCAGCCGGGAACCAATTGCAAGGCATGGCTGTTCACCATCCTGCGCAACCTTTACATCAACCGCTACCGTCATCAGCAACGAGAGCCAGAGATACTTCCATACGACGAACACGAGGAAGAATCGCTATCCCCCTTACCAGAGATTTCCGCACCCTCTGTAGAGGCGGAGTTCTACCGAACGGTGCTGGATGACGAGATTGTGCACGCTCTCCATGCTCTGCCCGAATCTTTTCGGACAATCGTCATTCTGTGCGACATTGAGGAGCTTTCATACAACGATGTGGCCCAAATGTTGGGTATACCAATAGGGACGGTTCGCTCACGATTGCACCGCGCCCGTATGCGGTTGGCTGTTTTGTTACAGGAATATGCCCAACAGCGCGGCTGGCACACCCCATATCAGCAGCCACGACAGCGATGAGTTCGGATCAGGAATTCCTTGCGCAATATTTGGCAGCGTATGTGGACGGAGTCCCGATAGAGCCCTCCATCCGAGAGCGAATAGAACGCCTGCTGGAATCTCCGAAGTACTACCAACTGTACCGTAGTTCCCTCGTCATTCGCAATCTCCTGCGGGAACGACGTTCCCGTCTCTACTATACCGCTCCGCCAGAACTCCATTCGCTCCTTTTATCCGCAATAGAGCCATCCACATCCACACAACGAGTCAGGCGTCGTCCCTGGTGGGCGCCGACTGCTGTGGCGGCTTTCATGGCTGCCATAGTACTGGGGTACTTACTTTGGCAGACTACATACCGCTCATCCTCTCTCTGCTTTGTCACAGCACTAATAACAAGCTTGGAAGAACTTCGGAGCGGGCAACTTTTACTTCAACCGGTGAGTGACACCACAGATGCTCGCCTTGCGCTCGTACACCAAGGCATCCACACCCCACTGGTCTTTCCACACGTAGAAGCTGAAGCCCCTCTGATCGGCGTAACGGTCCGCCGCATAGATGGATATCCCCTCCCATTGCTGGTATACCGCTCCTCGAAGGGCTGGCTCCTGCTCGCAGGAGCCCCTTCCGGAGACTTTCGCTCGAAACGTCTTCAGTTAGATTCCACGATCTGGGAAACTGTTGCACAAAAAGAGTGGCACTGGAGCTGCCCCAGCCAGACCACAACCTGCGCCTTCTGGGAAAACTACGGAATGGTGTTTGGCATCGTCTCGACTCTGCCTCCGGAACAAGTGAAACAATTGGTAGCATCAAAGTAATGACTGCCCGCACGCCTGTGGTGAACTCTTTCGTGCGAGGGACCGTCCTCATTGCTTTCGGCATCGCCCTCCCCAGCCTTACTTGCTGGGCACAGAAATCTCCATCTCCAGCATCTCTGGCCGCATCCACCGTTACTGTGCCCGTCGTAGAAGAGGTACTCCCAGCCTCTGGGAATCGGGCGCCAGACTTTGCCTGGCGCGATGGGAATGGGCGCCGAATACGGTTCTCTGAATTGTCCCGCAATCGCGTTGTACTGCTCAATTTCTGGGCAACATGGTGCGGTCCGTGCCGACGGGAAATCCCAGATTTGATAGAGCTCCACCGTGAGCTACCTACTGAAAAGTTTCTGCTCATCGGTATCAGCTTAGACCAAGGTGCTAACGCCCAGGAAAAGGTCCGTGGATTTTTGGAGGCCCGTAACGTCCCATACTTGAACGTACTCGGCGACGTCCGTCTGGCCGACGCTTACGGTAGCATCATGGCCATCCCCACGACCTTCATCATTGATCCCAACGGCAGAATTGTGGAGCGTATTGTCGGTGCACGCACCAAAGAGCAGTTCCTGCAGAGCCTCCGCCGGGTACTCAAGTAAATGGATGCTCAATGCACCGAGACCCCTGCAGACACTTTTTAAACCGTGGGCCGCTGCACCTGCTCCCAGCCATTTCGAGTATCGTGCTGGCTCTTCTCCCCCCAGCGGTGGGACTGCCAGCCAAGGCTGAATGGCTTCCTCCGTACGAATATCCATACAGCGATGCACCTCCACCCTCAGTATATCAATCTCGGCGGCACCGTGTATTACAGCATTTGGGTCCCCGCTCTCTCCTGCTCGTTTTCGCCGCCGACCCCCGATTGCGCAATGGAGATGTGTACTACCCCTACCGTCAGAGTAGCTGGTTGTGGTATCTGACAGGCGTCCCAGAGCCGGGTGCAGTGTTGCTGCTTTCATCTCAGGGTATCACCGTGGGTGAGCAGCGGCTTCGCGAACTGCTCTTTCTACCCGATCGGAACCCCACATTGGAACGCTGGGAAGGGCCTCGCATGGGGCCAACGGAAGCCGAACGTCTTCTTCAACTCCGAGCGCTCCCTCGGTCACAGTTTGACAGCCTCTTACTGAGCGTGCTTGCAGAAACAGACACCCTCTACATTGTGGCCCTCCCGACACCGATGATGCGATTGCCGCTCTCCGGGCGCCTCCTCCCTGCTGAGCGGGAAGAGAAAGAGTGGCTGCGAGAGCGCTCCCCACGTGTAGTACTGCGTCAGGGATTCCCCCCACTGGCGCGGATGAGAGCTAAAAAGGACTCAGCAGAGATTCGGCTGATTCGGCGCGCAATCGCTATCACCGCGAATGCCTTACACCAACTTTGGAGACAAGCACGCCCCGGAATAGGTGAGTGGGAGCTCTTGGCAACACTGGAAGGAGCATTCCGAAACCAAGGTGCCGACGGCACCGCATTCCCGACTATCGTAGCTTCCGGACCGAACGCGTGCATCTTGCACTACACAAGTGCCCGACGCCGAGTCCAGGAAAATGAGCTTGTGCTTGTGGACTGTGGAGCAGAATACGCAGGCTACGCCGCCGACATTACTCGAACATTCCCCATAAGCGGCCGCTTCACAACGGAACAGCGAGCGATCTACGAAGCCGTTCTGGAGGCGCAGGACTCAGCCCTCGCTGCGTGTCGTCCTGGCCTACCATTCTGGCTGCCCCATCAACGGGCTCTGTCTGTCCTACAACGCCGGCTAACCGAGCTCGGCCTCCTAAAGGCCCCGGACGACATACGCCAATACTTCCCCCATGCCACTTCCCACCATCTGGGGCTGGATGTCCACGACGTAGGGCCAACCGACACGCTACGCCCTGGCTTTGTCATTGCTGTAGAACCAGGACTCTATATCCCACCGGGTAGCCCCTGCGACCAACGCTGGTGGGGTATCGGCGTGCGCATCGAGGATGACGTTCTCATTACAGAAACAGGTGCCGAGGTACTCTCAGCCACCGTCCCACGGCGCGTGGAGGATATTGAGTCCCTTCTGTCTCGTCCTATCCGCAGCCCTCAGCGGCGATGACAACATGGCTCTAATTTGCTCGGTTTCCGGTTTGCGCTTTACTTTAGACGATTGCACACCAGAGCTCATAGAAGACACGGTACGCTCTTTCGTTCGGCACTTATCCAACGGGCCACTTGCCGTCGGCTGGGACGGACGCCAGGGCGGGGAGCGTTTCGAAGAGTTCGTGGTCGCTACCTTACAGTCGGAAGGTCGCCGTGTTCATCGCTTGGGAATCGTCCCGACGCCGACTATTCAGACCTGGATTGCCCGACGGCGACTGCCCGGCGGAATCGCCATCACCGCCTCTCACAATCCAGCAGAGTGGCAGGGATTGAAATTCCTCGGTGAGGGCGGACTCACACTGGATGCAACCCCCTTCTATCGTGAGGCTCGTTCCGGAGGAGCCTCTCTGACCAACGGGCACCGAACTGGGGTCCATCCCGTCCGCTGGATGCACTTCCAAGCAATTAGTGAGCACATTCGAACCCTCTGGCGTCACCGCTGGCTCCAAAACTTGAGGGAGAAGATTCGCCATAGAGCCTTCCACGTTGTAGTGGACGCCGTCAACGCCGCCGGCTCTTTCATACTGCCCCAACTTCTGCAGCATCTGTACTGCCGTGTTACTTTACTCCACGCCAATGGAAGCGGTATATTCCCACACTCGCCTGAGCCACTTCCCCAACACTTACAAGAGCTGGCAACCTCGGTCCAGCGCTATAGTGCTGATATTGGTATTGGTGTTGACCCCGATGCTGACCGCCTCGTCTTGGTGGATGAGTCCGGAAAGTGCCTCTGGGAAGAGCTGACTATCGCTCTGGCAGCGCAGACGGTCCTGGAGCATGCCCACCAAGCCTGCGCTAATCGCTATAACCCTGTCGTTGTCGTCAACTATTCCACTTCCTCCGTCATAGACGATATCGCGCAAGCTTACAGGGCACAGGTCCTCCGTTCCCCTGTCGGCGAAGCGAATGTTGTGCGCCGTCTTCAAGAGTCCCTCGGGGTTATCGGGGGTGAGGGAAGCGGAGGGGTCATCTTGCCCCATATCCATTACGGGCGCGATGCCCTGGTCGGCACTGTCCTCGTTCTGGGACTGATGGCACATTGCCAAAAGCGGCTGTCAGAATTGGTAACGGCGTTGCCCCGACCAATCATGCGCAAACACGTTCTTGCACAACCCCAGTCAGTTTCCACGTTGTTGGAACAGGTTTTTGCTTACATCGCCCAACACGCTGAGGAAATCCGCCGCGACGACGGCCTCTATGCTCGATTCGGCAAGAGCTGGTTCCATCTGCGCCCATCCAACACAGAGCCGGTCGTCCGCTTCATTGTAGAGGCACCGACCCAAAAAGAGGTGGAACAATTGGAAGCCATGATCCTACCGTTGCTGCGGTAATCATGCAGTCTGGGCGCTGCTGCAGCAATCGCTCAGACCTCTGCCTACTCCATGGCCCCAATACCCGAACAAGCTACCTGCAGTTGCCCGAATGGTGGACATTCCCAGTGTTTTCTTAATGTGGCCAAGGAGCTGGCCGCATAATAGCTGTCCCCATTTCGTCGTTGGGAGCCTGTACAATACAAAGTGATCGAACGGAGCAATGGTATGCTATCTCGTCACAGCAGAGCTTCCATATCAGCAAGCGGCAGAATGGGAGACCTGGATGAGGCAAGTGCATATCCCCGCAGTGCTCGCGACTGGCTGCTTTGAGAGAGCAGCCCTGTGGAGAGAGCTCGTCGCAGGTGACACTATTACATACGTAGTGGAGTATCTGTGCCCCGCTCCAGACGCTTTCCAACGCTACGAGGAGCAGCATGCTGCAGCACTACGGCAGGAGCATGCTGACCGCTTCGGGAGGAGCGTCCGCCTACACCGGCGTTTGTTGCGGTTGTGCTGCGTGCTTGACCTACCACCTGTGCAAGCTCCCTAAGTTTGCATTTGCAATGTGGACAGGCGGCACCTTAGGCTACGGGCTCCGGTCTGCTGCTATTATTGGCTATACAATAGCGGCCTCGACTTGGGCATTGCTACTACCACCCCGTACTGCTCGACAGCGGTTAGTAGAAGCTACCCCAGGCTGGGCACGTACAATGCTCCGCCTCTGTGGCGTGCGTGTGCTCGTGGAGGGAGCCGAGAACGTCCAAAAAGGAACCCCTCCGTACATCTATGTGTGTAATCATTCCAGCCTATTAGACATCCCGGTTCTCATTGCAGCACTGCCCGACCGTCTTTGTTTTCTGTACAAAAAAGTTCTGGAACGCATCCCCTTCTTCGGATGGATACTCCGACGAATGCCTTACGTACCTATCACCCGGCGTGCAGCAGATGCTCAGCTTCACATAGAGCTGGCGGCCCAACGCATTCGGCAGTACGGTCTTTCACCCGTTGTTTTCGCCGAAGGAGGGCGTTCGCCTGATGGTAGAGTCCGCCCCTTCAAGCGCGGAGCAATAGTGTTAGCACAACAAGCCCAACGCCCAATTGTACCCGTGGCAATCGCCGGGACTTACGCACTGTTACCTCCCCACACTCTTCGCTTTCGCCCAGGCACAGCACAAGTACGAATTGGGGAACCAATTGAGCTCCCAGCAATGCTGACCCGAGAACAGCAACAGTGGTGGTTGCACTATCTGCATGAGCGCATTACAACATGGCTTTCAGAGATGTCACCCAACCCTGAGCAGCTATGGAAACACGAGCCCTCGTGGAACGAATCGCCGAGTTAGCGCGGCTGCGGTTTTCTGAGGAAGATCTGTCAACATTCGCTCAGCAGTTCGAGCGCATCTTGCACTTTATCGGGACCATTGAGACCCTGGAACTGGAGGAAGTAGAGCCCCTGGTGCAGGTTATACCAACAACGAGCGCTCTCCGAGAGGACATCCCCCAGCCCTCGCTTCCGCGGGAAGAGGCTCTGCGCAACGCCCCGAAGCATAATGGGGTTTTCTTCCGGGTACCGAAAGTCATTGAATGAGTGCCCTCGGCATTATTCCGGCGCGCTACGCCTCGCAGCGCCTCCCGGGCAAACCTTTGCGGAAACTCGGCGGGAAACCTCTGGTACAATGGGTCTGGGAAGCAGCGCAGCAAGCACAGAGTCTGAATCGAGTCATTATTGCCACGGATAGCGAGCGAGTTGCCGCTGTATGCCGCAACTTCGGTGCTGAAGTTGTGTTGACCCCACCCGACTTACCTAGCGGCACGGACCGTGTAGCAGTTGCCTATACACAGTTGCAACTTCAGGATAGCATTGTGCTCAATCTTCAAACCGACGAGCCTTTGCTGCAACCAGAACATGTAGATGCTCTGGTGCAGGCACTCCAGGATCATCCACACTGGGACGCGGCAACCCTTATTCAGCCATTAGTGGCGGAACCCGAACTGTTCTCCCCTGCTGTGGTGAAGGTCGTTCTCCGCACTGATGGAACTGCTCTGTATTTCTCACGCTCGCCGATTCCCCACGTGCGTGGATATCCAACGACCG
>JANWXA010000032.1:5728-12715 GCA_025055465.1 Candidatus Kapaibacterium sp. | reverse complement strand
GCGCAAGTGGACGGACGGCGTCGTGGATGAGAACATACTCCGCGCTGGATATTTCTTCTGTCTGCAGAGCGTTAGCTACGGAGTCCTGGCGCTCCGGGCCACCCAGCACAATGCGACAGACTTTTGCGAACCCATGTTCGCAGCAGAGGGTGTACAGAAAAGACTCATACCCCTTCGGTGCAACGATGAGAATGGTGTCAATGGCATCTACGGTATGCAAGGTGCGAAGCGTATAGGTGATGAGAGGGAAGCCGTTTAGGGTGAGGAACTGCTTCGGAGGGTCTGCCCTCAAGCGTCTTCCCCGGCCGGCTGCAGGGACGATGGCGACGACCATGCTCAGCGGCCCCGGTAAAGCTGACGGTGTGCGTTGAGAACAAGTCCTGCCATGGCCATGTTGACAAGGAGCGCCGAGCCACCGGCGCTCATGAAGGGGAGTGGAAGGCCGATAACTGGGGCCAGCCCCAGTGACATGCCGATGTTGATGGCCGTGTGGAATAGCCATAATCCGCCGATTCCGCCCAGCAGCAAGCTCCAAAATGTATCGCCCTCCAGCCGGTGAGCGAGCAGAAAGACGTGCCAGAGGAGGCCGAAAAGTACAGCCAGAACCAACATAGCCCCGAGGAAGCCAAACTCCTCGGCGGGGACGCAGAAAATGAAGTCGGTCCACTGTTTTGGAATGAAGCGGAGTTGTGTCTGGGTGCCTTGCTGGAAGCCCTTCCCCGTCAGGCCCCCGCTGCCAATTGCCAGCATGGACTGGATAACATGGTAGCCGCTCCCCTGAGGGTCTTCTTCGGGATTGAGAAAAGACTGGATACGAGCTTGCTGGTGAGGCTTGAGCATGTGGTAGAGGGTGGAGGTCCCCAAACCAAGTACAGAGAGGACAACGGAGCAGGTGATAGCAATAAGCAGCGGTGGACGGGTCAGGGAAATAAGTATCGCGCTGAAGAGGATACCTAAGAGGAGAGGGGCTACTCCCAGGAGCGATAACAGGGCAACAGCTCCAGCCAGCAGGGGCATGAGAGGCAAAAGGGGATGGGCTTTGCCCCAGAACAGCACGGTAAGGGTCAGCGCAGCGAAGGCCAGAGCCGATCCGGCATCCGGTTGCAAGAGGACCAGAGCCGTTGGAACTCCGAGTAAAGCCAGCGTGATGAGCAAGCTAGGCAGGCGGCGCAGGGACTGCTCTTCCCGTGATAGGAAATGGGCAACGAATAATAGGGTGGAGAGCTTTGCAAATTCTACAGGCTGAAAAGAGAGAGTCCCTAAGGAGAGCCAGCTCTTGGAGCCATAAACGGTGCGCCCGAAGAGCAAGACTGCAACCAGAAGCAGTAGGCCTACGATGTATCCCAGGGGCGCCAAACGCTCAAGCCACGAGCGCGGGAGCCACATGACAAGCAAGAGGATACCGCTGCCCAAAGCAGCGTAGAGGAGTTGACGCCGGAAAAAGTGGGCCATCTCAGAGCTTGCAGTGGCACTATAGAGTGCAATGAGCCCGAAGGCTAATGCCAGGCTTACAAGCAGGAGCAACGTCCAGTCGATCTGCCGCAGGGAGCGACGCCACCGGCTGGAAGAAGGGACCTCAGGCTCATAGAGTATCATTTGAGCAACACCATGGAAGGGGACGTGGAACTAAACGACGGAAGGCTTCGCAGTAGCGCTGGCGTGTTTGCAAGATAACCTCGGCAGGCAGTTCCGGTGCTGGGGGCTGCTTGTCCCAGCCGAGCTGCTCTAAGTAGTCTCGCACGAACTGCTTGTCCATGTCTACAGGCACTTGTCCACGCTCATACTCTTCTGCCAGCCAGAAGCGGGAGGAGTCTGGGGTTAACAGCTCATCTATGAGCAACAAGGAACCGTCGGTAGCGATGCCGAATTCGAGTTTGGTGTCTGCCAAGATCAGCCCGTGCTGGTGACAGTAGTGTGCTGCATGGGTGTACACTCGTAGTGAAAGGGTGCGTAGTCGTTCTGCCAGTTCAAATCCTACTTGGTCCACCATAGTAGAGAAGGAGATGGGCTCGTCGTGATTGGCATGTGCCTTAGTTGTCGGGGTAAAGAGTGGTTCGGGCAACAGGCTGCCGTAGCGAAGTCCCCTCGGTAACGGCGTGCCGGCGACGCGCTGGAGTTGTTGGTACTCTCTCCATGCTGAACCGGCAAGGTAGCCCCGGACAATGCACTCTATGGGAATAGGCTGCGTTCGGCGGACGAGGAGTACCCGTCCATGTAGAGATTCGCGGAATCCAGAAAGTCCAACAAGCTCCGGCGGTATTTCTGCAGAAAGCAAGTGGTTTGGGACTAAAGGCGAAGTCTGCTCAAACCAAAAGGCGGAGAGCTGTGTGAGCAGGACACCTTTGCAGGGTACAGGCTGGGGCAGCACTACGTCGAAGGCGGAAATGCGGTCTGTAGCCACCATAAGAAGGCGTTCCGCATCCACTTCGTAAAGGTCACGCACCTTGCCCCGCCGTAACAATGGCAAGGGGAGCTGAGTCTCCGTTACCGTCGGTATGGAGAAGCCCTGCGACTGCATTGGAAGCTGTGCCCATACAAAACTACGGAAGCAGGCTGTGCTTCCCGACATACTTGAAAGCTGCACCCTTCTTCGTCTGTTGCCGAACAAGCACCGTCGGGTCATGAGCGCGATTGAGGCAGTGGATTTGACTCGGACTTTCCGGGCCCCGGTCAAGCAGGAGGGCTTGTGGGGGGCAGTGCGCTCTTTCTTTTGCCGCCAGTATCGGGAACATAGGGCAGTGCAGGCAGTCACATTCCGTGTGACAGAGGGCGAAATCGTAGGCCTGTTAGGTGCAAACGGGGCGGGGAAGACAACCCTGCTGAAGCTGCTGACAGGGCTACTCTATCCAACAGCGGGGATGGCTCACGTCTTAGGGTACGTGCCTTGGGAGCGTTCGGATGCCTTTCGGCGGCAGATTGCCTTGGTAATGGGACAGCGGAGCCAGCTGTGGTGGGACCTACCGGCTGCGGACTCTTTCCTTTTGCACCGAGCGATGTATCGGATTTCAAAGGCGGACTTTCAGCGGCGCCGTGACTCATTATCGGCTATGTTGGGGATTGCCGACAAGCTGCATATTCAAGTTCGGCGCCTTTCCTTAGGGGAGCGCATGAAGTGCGAAATTTTAGCGGCGCTTCTCCATGCACCACGCGTTCTCTTTCTGGATGAGCCAACCCTGGGGCTGGATGTGGTTGCGCAGCAGACCGTTCGCGACTTCCTTGCGGCTTATAATCGGGAGACCGGCACAACGATTATGCTAACCAGCCACTACATGGCAGATATTGAGCGCCTATGCCAGCGGGTGATAGTTCTGGACCGCGGCTACCTTCTTTACGATGGAGACCTACGGGAGTTAGCACGTTGTTATGCTGCGGAAAAGCTCGTGCGGGTAGAGTTTGCCGACACGGTAAGGTTAGAGGAGCTGCTGCGGATAGGGAGCATACATTCGAGCTATGATCGGACGGTCGTGCTCAGGGTCCCAAGGGGGGAGGCGGCTGATCGAGCAGCGCAGTTGCTGAGCCGCTTCCCTGTTGCCGACGTTGCCATTGAAGAGCCTCCGCTGGAAGAGGTTGTGTGCGCCATCTTTCGCCGGAGCCTCCTGAACAGCGACGAGCAGCCAATAGGAGGCACAACCGACCATACGGCGTAATAGAGCCCATGCAGGGAGTTTTGTAATTTTGTGGTGCCACAAGGGCAGATGGACCCGTAGTTCAGCTGGATAGAACACAGGTTTCCTAAACCTGGTGTCAGAGGTTCGAGTCCTCTCGGGTCCACTGATTATGGGGGAGTGGGAGTCGGTAGAGGACGCGAGTTCCGCCATCACCTGGGCTCCCAATATTGAAGGACCCGCCGTAAAGCTCTACCAATCGCTTTGCTAATATCAGTCCAAGGCCAACTCCTTGTTGCTCGTGGAGGATGCGGCCGGGCTGGTAGTATGCTCGAATCCGTTGGGGGAGATCTGGTGGAATACCTGGTCCCCAATCGCGGATTTCGATCCAGAAGAATCCGTCCGCACACCATGTACGGAGGGCTATCGGGGAGCCGGCTGGGGAAAACTTGAGCGCATTGTCTATGAGCTCTTCGGCGATTTTGGCAAAGTGGTCTGTTGGCATCGCCAAATGGAGGTTGAGTGCAGTGAGTGAGAAGCGTAGATCTGGGGTGCGACCGTACTCCTCGGCTTTCATTAGGGATATGTCTTGCAGGATAATGGAGGGCTCTTCGGTGACGAATTGCCGCAGCTGCTCGACCAGTTCTGGAGAATTGGCCAAGAAGTCGGTTCGGGCGTACATCAGGAAGTTTTCGGTTAAACGGAGCAAGCGGCGAGCGGAAACACGGATGTCTTCGCCGAGTTCTCGCAGTTCGATTGGAGTCAGCTTATCTGCGAAGACTTGTAGGTGGGTGGCGGCTCCTAAGATACCGTTGAGGGCGGTGCGGAATTCGTGGGGTAGGGCGTAAGTCAGACTCTGTTCCAGCTCGGAGAGGCGTTGTTTGTACTCAACTTGCAAGGATGTGGTCCGCTCTAAATGGCGCTGAACCGTGTCCAACAGGGCCTTTCCTGTCACGGGCTTTGTGAGGTAGTCGTCGGCACCGGCCTGGAGTCCCATGCGGGCATCTACTTGGCCGGCTCGTGCTGTCAAGAAAATGAAAGGGACAGAAGCCAGCTCCTCTTCATGACGGATAGCCTGAAGCACGCCAATGCCATCTACTTCGGGCATAGCGAGGTCACAAAGGATGAGCTCAGGTTTTTGTTCCAGCGCTACCTCTATGCCTTGTCGTCCCGTTGTAGCGATCAGGACTTCATGACCTTCCAGCTGTAGAATTCGGGCAATTCCCTGCGCCAGATATTCAGCATCCTCTATGACCAGAATTTTCGCCATCGCTATGGTAGGGGCTGCGGTTGTGTCACTCGCTTTGTGCTATAGGGAGGTACAGGAGCACGGTTGTGCCGAATCCGACGCGACTTCTCAGTTGAATCGAGCCGCGATGGGCTTCTACAAATTCTTTCACCATCGCTAAGCCCAGGCCGACACCGGGGATCCCCTGCGTGTTGGAGCCGCGAAAGAATGGTTGGAAGAGCTTAGGAAGATCCTCTTCTGGGATGCCGATGCCGTGGTCTTCTATTTCTACAACGACTGTACCCAGCTCGGTTCGCAATCGTAGGTGGATGGATTGGTGCATGCCGGAGTACTTGGAGGCGTTGGTGAGTAAGTTGAGTAGAATGAAGCGTAAGACCTTGGCGTCCCCACGAATATATACTGCGTTCTTGGCAAGGGCCATTTCCAATCTCTGTGATTTGCTGTGTAAAAGTGGCTGAATGCGCTCTGCTGCCTCGTGGCAGATCTCTTGAAGGGAAAGCATCTCAAAACTCATAGAACGGCGCAGAGCATCGAGCGAGCTCTGGGTGAGGAAGTCGGTCACTAAGGTATTCAGGTCCTGCGCTCGTGCAGCAATGTTGGACAGCTCTTGTTGGCGTTCTGCTGGGGAGAGGTGCTCGAAATAATCCCGTAGAAGCTCTACTGAGAGCTGAATCCCCGCTAAGGGAGTCCGAAATTCGTGGGCGATAGTACTCATCAGTCGTGAACGTGCAACGGCTAATTCTTGCTCATGTTCCAAAGCCTCTTGTAGCTGGCGTCGCAAGAAGAGCTGGGCAGTAATTTCTGGTGCATAGATCTGAAGCCGCTGATATTCCGAAAGCCAGAAAATGTGTTGCAACCACGCTTGATCCCTGAAGATGAGCTCTCGAACCCAGGGTGTGCTAAGAGGGTGGTTTAGTTCTGGGAGCTTTTCCATAATGCCCGCCAGCCAAGGATGCTGAAATGAGAGCTCGGAGATGGGCAGAGAGTCCCGTGCAGTCGGGTTAGCATAGGTTAGTTTCCCATCAGCGGTGAATTCCAGAATGGCGATGGGGGAGAGTTCGGGGAAGTTTGCCAAATATCGGATCTGGGTCTCAGCCTCTTTGCGTGCTGTAACATCTACACCGACTTCAATAGCACGCCATCCGTTGTGTTGGCGCACTTTGACGGCGTACAGTTCAAGCCAATATGGTTGTCCGCCCTTGCGGATACAACGGTACTCCAGATGGAGCCAGAGCTCACTGGGATTGCTGAACCATTCAGACCAGCGGTGGACGACCCACTCTCGGTCATCAGGGTGGATGACGCTACTGCCAGAGACTGTGGGCAGTTCGTCGAGGGTATAGCCGGTGATCTCGGTAAAGGCAGGATTGGCGTACAGATCCTGCTGCCTTCCATCATCACCAACGAAGATTTCCAGAACGCCCACGGGCAGTCCTTCCAGCAAAGAGCGGTAGCGATGTTCGCTTTCAGCCAATGAGCGTTCCAGAAGTTTCCGCTCAGAGATGTCTACACCTGTTCCGACAACCTCGGCAACGGTACCGTCCTTGGAAAAAACGGGCTCTAAGGTGTAGAGTAGCCATTGGGCTTCCTGCTGTGCTTCGTAACTGACGCGCTCGCCGGAAAAGGCGCGCTCTATGACCTCGAAGGGTAGGCGTAGAGATTCAGGTAGGTTTTGTATGGGCTGCTCGTAGACGAGAGAGCTGGTGTACTTACCGGCTAATTTTCCTTCGCGGAGGGCGTAGTAAATGGTGCCATCAGGATGGCGGCGAAGGCGAAAGACAATGGCGTGGAGGTTCTGGACAGTTTGCCGAAAGTCCTCTTGGATGGCGTGACGGAGTGCCTCTTCGGCGCGTTTCAGAGGTGTGATGTCAACACATACCTGCACGATGCTTTCTATTTGCCCATCGGTTTGGCGTTCGGCGTATAGGTAGGTGTCTAGCCAGAGGACGTCACCGTTACGGTTGAGAATGCGATAGTCAATGCGTTGAACGTCGGGGAAACCAGCTTGTTGCCATCGGTTCCAAAAATGGAAGACCCGATGGCGATCATCGGGGTGGATCATCTCGATAAGCTCTTGGTCAGAGAGGGCTTCGAAGGCGTGGAGCTCGTAACCACTTTGGCGTTCGAATTCAC
>JANWXA010000032.1:0-5718 GCA_025055465.1 Candidatus Kapaibacterium sp. | reverse complement strand
AGCGAACAAGTAGCGTCCTTCTCGCAGGCTGAAGCGGGTGATGGCAACGGGGGCGTGCTCTGCCAGCATGCGAAAGCGGTGCTCGCTCTCTTGCAACCGTTCCTGGAATTGGAGACGCTCTATAGCAACTCCTAAGGCTGATGCCAGCACGGCGAAGAAGGTGTGCGTACTCTCACCAATATCCATAGGCGTCAAGTGGAAGAGCTGGAAGGTGCCCAGGAGGCTTCCCTGCTTGCCGATAATAGGATAGCTGAGAGCAGCTTGGATACCCAGCTCCTCCAGACGGGTTCGGTATTGTTCGGGGAGGGGGTATTTAGACCTGTTAGGGATGAAGATTGGTTGTCGGGAGCGAGCGACATCTACAAAGAGCGCAGAAGTGTCAGAAATTGGGACCACGGGGAAGCACTCAGGCGGCAAGGGACCAGTAAGAGCGACAGGGACCAGAAGATCTCCTTCCAGAAGGCGTATAGTGCCTCCGGAGAACCCCAGCTCGCGGCAGGCTTCTGTGAGAAAGTATTGGCAGAGCTCCTGTATGGTTTGGCTTTGGAGCGCTGCTGTAGCGACGATGTGGAAGGCGGCGTGTTCTCGCTCCCGTTGTTGCTGTAGCCGTTGCTGTTCCGTAATGTCCATGGCAACAACGAGTACAGCTTGCTTTCCCTCGTAGGAAGCCAGAGTCCCTGCAACAATGGCATCCAGTCGGGTGCCGTCCTGCCGCACCAAGGTGGTGCGTCGCGGTGGAGCAGTGGGGCTGTCCCCCCGATAGAGAGCCTGAATGCGCTGAAGAACGGGCTCGTGGTCTTCCGGGGCTACTAACTCCAGCGGTGAGCGCCCAAGCATCTCCTGGGGGGACTGGAATCCAAGGTATTGCGCGGCTGCGTGGTTGGCATAAAGAATGCGCCTTTCACGATGGACTATCAGAGGGGTGGGGAGCCACTCTAATAGTGCACGATACTGGGCTTCAGAACGACGGAGTGACTCCCAGAGCTCCGCGTTGAGTAGCCCTATATGGACGAAGCGGGCAAAAAGGAGCACGACTTCCACCTCTTCTTCAGAGAAAGGTAGCTCAGTATACCTCGCTAGAGCCAGGATTGCGTGTTGCTGCCCAATTCTCATCGGGATTCCGATTAAGTGTTCGGGTGTGGTGGGGGCGAAGTCTTTGGGGTAGAAAGTTCGAGGATCGGTGTGAGCATTATTGACTACCTCAGGGACACCGCGCTGAAGGATACTGCCAAGCACACTGCTCCCCACAGGGATAGGGTTGGTGATGAGCGGTTCTACCCGAGCGGAGGAGGTGATATGCCAACGAGCAACGAGATGGTCTTCTTCCTGGATGTACAAGCACGCTAATTCCAATGGCAATAGGGAGGCTAGTTCCTGGACAGCATTGGAAAGCAACTCTTCCGGTGGGCGGAGCTCTAAAAGGGATTGGAGGAGCTGGAGTAGTTTCTGGCGAAGAGCCAAAGCACTCTGATGGCGGTGTTGTAACCGATGGGGTTCGGTAACGTTGCGGAGGACCAGAACGGCACCGCGAATGTGGCCGGACGAGTCCCGAATGGGTGTGCTTTTATCTTCAACGACAATCTCTTCGCCTGTGCGGCGGAGTAAGGGGATGTGGTCGGATAGTCCTGTTGCATTACCCTCACACAGGGCGCGCCGGAGGGGGTTTTCACCAAGTTGGCGAGTTTCTTTGTCTATGACAGGCAAAATGTCTTCCAGCGGGCGTTGACGGGATTCCTCCAATGTCCAGCCTGTTAGGCGCTCCGCCGCGGGGTTGAGGTATTGCAGCTTTCCGTCGGGGTCGGTGACGATGAGAGCGTCCCCGATGCTGGAAAGGATGTCCCAGAGCCAGTGGGATTCGGCGGCGAAGCGTTGTAGTTGTCGAACGCGCTGCCGTGCCAAGCGCACCACAGCTCGAAGCTGCTGTGGGGTTATCGGTTCTACGAGAACCCCAGCGGCGGAAAAATGCTGGAATGCTTCAGTACACTGTTCTGCTACTTCGGGGGTGCAAGCGAGGATAACAGGCAGCCCTGTAAGGCGTTGACAAACGTCTTGGCGAAGTGGTATGTCTTCCGCCCGTATCCCCATGAGCAATGCATCCCAGGGTTGGTCCAGTAGGGACGGGAGTTGGCTGAGAGGGGCCGTGTGAAGATGTGTATATCCTGCGTTCCGACACAGTGCGCGGAGGCGCTGAACAAACCTCTCGTGAGAGGCGCTGATAAGGATGCGGATATCTACTTCCATCAAGTGCGGCTTTTCCCGTGCGCCGAATGTATCGGCAAGAAGCTACTACTCTTTAGGGAGCCAGGCGTTCTTGGAGCCATTGCCCGTTTTGGAGTCGGTACTGGATACGGTCGTGCAGCCGGTAGGGGCGTCCTTGCCAGAATTCTATGGCGGAGGGCACGAGCCGGTATCCGCCCCAGAAAGGTGGGTAGGGGATGTCCTGTTGGGCATATTCCTGAGCCAGTTGGCGGAAGCGCTCTTCTAAGAAGGCGCGATCGGGAATGATGCGGCTTTGGGGGGAAACCCACGCTCCTAATTGGGCTTCACGCGGTCGGGTATAGAAGTATGCTGCAGATGCTTCGGGACCGAGGCGTTCTACACGGCCCTCTACTCGTACCTGGCGTTCCAGTTCCGCCCAGAAGAAGACAGCGGCTGCCCGAGGATTGGCTTCCAACTCTTGTGCTTTTCGGCTTTCGTAGTTGGTGAAGAAGACCAGAGCCCCATCCTCAATGCCTTTCAGCAGCATCATGCGTACGGAAGGGAAGCCCATAGGGGTTGCCGTAGCCAGCGCC
The DNA here is from genome assembly GCA_025055465.1 of Candidatus Kapaibacterium sp. GTDB lineage: Bacteria > Bacteroidota > Ignavibacteria > Kapaibacteriales > HRBIN21 > HRBIN21. Next base: position 2,926 of record JANWXA010000032.1, on the reverse strand, counting down.
ATGGCCGTCGGCTCCGGTAGTTGTGCACCAATTGCCTCCTCAAGCCAACGCTGGAGGAGTTGAAGAGGATCGGGGGGCAGATGGGCTTCGTCAAGGGCAGCGGTCTGGTACTCACGGCGTAAGCGTTGTAGATACTCGTTCAGATTCATAGCATCTCTGAGCGCTGTTCTACCACGGCATGCCCTAAAACCACGGGATAGGGGGGCAAAACCTCGCCCCGGGCAATTCGTTCTAATTTGCGCCGAAGCAAGAGACGCCGGACGGGCGAAAGGCGGTCTGTGAAGTAGACCCCATTGAGGTGATCTATCTCATGCTGCAGGACGCGCGCGAGAAGTCCATCGGCAGCGATATGACACTCGTGTCCGCGGAAGTCTACATAGTGTACCTGAACAGCCGCCGGGCGGACAACGATTTCCCGAAGCTCAGGCAGGCTCAAGCATCCTTCTTCCATTTCTACCGTCTCTTCGGAGAAGGCCTCTATGGTGGGGTTGAGGAGGATGAGGGGTTCCCTCATTCCCTCGTCCTCGCCGATGTCTACGACAATCAATCGCCGCGTAACCCCGACTTGGTTCGCCGCTAGACCAACGCCATGGGCGTTGTACATTGTCTCCAGCATGTCTTGGGCCAGGCGTCGGATTTCTGGGGTAAGGTCTGTGATAGGCTCGGCTACCTGTCGAAGTACAGGGTGATCGTAAAGGTAGATGGGCAGAATCATCGGTTGTGAATCTCCGGTTGTTCAACGGTGTTGTGCTGGCGAATGATGTCCAGCAGCTCCTTGATGTCGCTCAAGACGTAGTCGGCTTCAATCTGTTGAGTGCCGAAGACGTCGCCGTAGCGAGCGAAGGCGGTCAGCATACCGACCTGTTTTGCGCCGACGATGTCTCGTTCAACCCAGTCGCCGACCATAATGGTTTCTGACGGGCGGACGCTAAGCCGCTCCAGTGCCAGCAAAAATGGACGTGGGCTGGGTTTACGCTCGCCGGTGTCGTCGTGCGTAACGACGACATCAAAGATGTGGTGATAGCCGATATAACACAGGCGGAGCCATGCCTCTCGGGCAGGGGCATCGGAGACAATTCCCAGCTTGATCCGCTGCTTGACCAGCTCCATGAGGGTCGCCGTCACATGGGGGTAGGGTTTCAGTGCGGCTTCCCGTGCCCGGCGGTAAGCGATGATGCCGGCTGAGAGGATGCGGTAGTCCACGTAGCCGAGCACTTCCTGCAGAAGATGGTCGAAGACTTGTTGGTACTCGATCCCCATCTCGCGGTAAATGCGGTCAATACGGGAACGAACGGCTCCAGGGCTCAGTTGCAGCCCAGCATCAATCATGGCGGTAACGGCAGCATCAATGGCTTGCCGCTTCATGGCCATGAAGTCCACCAGCGTGTTGTCCAGGTCGAAGATAACGGCGCGAATCATGTCGTCGGCCGGCGTCGGTCACACAGAAGGAGGGCAACGAGTGTCAGAGCTAACGTGAGAGCACTAATCCAAGCACCTGTCCGGAAGCTGGAAGAGTCATAGCGTAGCTCTACAGTGTGGGAGCCTGCGGGGATGGGTATAGCACGTAGGCTATGGTAGGCTCGGAGCACCGGTACCTCGGTACCGTTCACGAAAGCTTTCCAGGCAGGGTACCAGATTTCGCTGAAACAGAGGAGTCCTGGATGGGCGGTCTCCACCTCCCAGTGCTGCCAGTTGTGCTCGTAGACACGACAGCGGAGTGTGTGGCGGACGGAGTCAGGAACAGTTCCAGGCAGTGGGAGGCCAGGATCGGCTTCTACGAGTGCTTCCAACCGAGGCTGGAGCTCCCCGCGACGGAGGATTGCCTCTGTACTGTCGCTGGGGGCTACTCGAGCGCGGTAGACCATCCAGGCTCGTGGGAGGGCGCTTGGGCGCTCCCGAAAGTACATCCGTTGGGTCGAGGTGTCCAGAGCAATCTGGTAGCGGATGTTGAGTAGGTCAAAGGTAGCATCAGCAGTTGGCATTGGAGGGTTGCGACGCTGGAGTCGGAGCTGGTTGTACCCCTCGTACAACATGATGCTGTCCAGCAACCCTTGGTTACGCAGCATCGCCATGCCGAAGTCGGCACGCATAGAAACACGGAAAAGGGTGTCCGGAGGCCGAGGCTGCAGCATCTGCTTCAGAACCGGCGAAAGGCTGTAGAACTGTTCGGGCCGGGTTGGGGAGCGGGTGAAGGAAGCATGGGCATGGATAAGGTCGCTGAGGAGCACCACTCCTAAGCTCAACCCTGCAGCGAGCGGAGGGATCCATCCTTGCCAGAGGGACACAGCAACGAGTACCGTCAACACAGTTATCGCAAGAGCAACGGTCCCTTCGCTCTGGAGCATTGGCACGAAGCGCTCTGGAGCACCGACTATTGTCGGGAGCAACCCCGCACTAACGGTGAACGCAACGGCGGCTATGGGCAGGCTTCCCCAGAGGAGTTGGCGCAGTAGTTGCCGCTGGCGCTGGTGCTGCCATAGCTCGTCAAAACCCCAGGCGGCGAAGGCGCAGAGCGCCAAGGTCAAAAAGAACAAGATGCGTGGTGGCACTCGGAAGAGCGAAAAACCGGGCAGTTGGTAAAGCAACGGGAACAGGAAGCCATGCTTGCCCAACGCGAAGAGCGCCGAAAAGAGCGCTACAAGGAGCCAGAAGAGCCCAAAGGGGGTCCGCCATCGGCGTATCATCCCAAGAATGGCCAGGAGGAGCACAGGGATGCCCACGTAAAACGCGGTCTCCCAGTAGTGGTAGTAGCGAGCATCCGGCAGGTAGTACGGTACATGCTGGACTCCGCTCGGCTCCGTACTCCCGAAGAGCCTGGGGACAACCAATGTCAGGAGCTGGCTCGGGTGCAGAGAGACTTCGGCGGCCCACTCTAACTTTTGGCCGGCCGTCCGTTCAGAATGGGCGGCCAACTCTTGTGTTGGCA
>JANWXA010000031.1 GCA_025055465.1 Candidatus Kapaibacterium sp. | reverse complement strand
TGAGCTTCTGGGAGACTGTGGCAGAAGGAATGCTGCTGAGCGCGGTCTTCTTCCTGTTGCAACAGTGGTCAGTTCCGCTCTCGGGGCAGTTGCTTGGGGTCGCGTTTACAATCGTGTTGAGTAGTTGTCTGAAGCCCCTTGTGCAGACAGTAGGGATGGTCCATGCAGCGAGTCTCTTTTCAGTCTTTCGACCCTTGCTGCCCGTGCTGCGGGTTGCAGAGTTGCCGTGGCGTTTCCTGCTGCGGTGGCAACGCTCGCCGGATCCCAGGGGAATGGAGCTGGCACGTCAAGAACTTTCTGCCGTTGTGGAAACAGCTCGGCAGGAAGGGGCATTGCAGCCTGAGGAGTATCGCCTGGTAACGAATCTTATGCGGCTGCGCAGCATCCGCGTATCCGATGTCATGACTCCGCGGACGGTCGTGGTTTCGTGTCCGGCAGACATTGCTGTTCGAGATGCTTTGCGGATACCGGAACTCCATGTCTATTCGCGCATCCCTGTTTGGGAAGGCGAGCCGGATACAATCGTCGGTTATGTTTTGACCAAGGAGTTGCTGTGGGCGGCTTTAGAGGGGAGGTCGCAGTTGCCAGTCCGTGTGTTTGTACGGGAAGTGCACTTTGTACCGGAACACCTGGAGCTGGATCACGCACTGGAGGTGTTTCTCCACAAGCGGCAGCACCTCTGCGTTGTCGTGGATGAGTATGGGGGAGTAGAGGGCGTACTGACGCTGGAGGACATCATGGAAACGCTGCTGGGGGTGGAGATTGTTGATGAAGCAGATCGTGTTGCCGACCTGCGTGAATTAGCAAAACAGTTGCGCGAGGAGCGGATTGCCCGAACGCGCTCTGGCACACCCACTGGGGCCCAATCGGCATGGTTGGAAGAGCGTTCTGCTGAAGCTCCGTAAGTTTGTTGTGGTATGTATTGTCTTGCCTGGAGGCTCCTCCGGATGCGGCGGCAGGATGCAGTGCGGTATGTTAGTCAGAAGACTGGGCTGGAGTCCAAGAGGGTGCGTGAGGTCATGGAGCGGTTGTTGGAGTTCATCCAAGAACACGTAGCTCGCGGGGAACGAGTTGATTTCCGGGGCTTTGGTTCGTTTTTTCCTCGGTGGCGCCGCCCGCGTATGGCGCGGAATCCTCGGACGGGACAGCCCGTTCCTCTTGGTGAACGACGGGTGCCAGATTTCAAGCCTTCTCCGAAGTTTCTTCAGCTGGTGCAGAAGCAGCAGTGAGATGCTGCGTGCTTTCTTTCTCATTGGATCCCTGGTTCTCGTTCTTGCTCTTGGGTCGTGGGGGCTTCGCCTGGCTGTGCGTCCGACAGTGCGCCCAGCAGTGGGGCAGCAGCTCTCTCCAGAGCAGGAAGCACGCCTCCGGGAGCTGCGGCAGCGAATTGCGCAAGACCCTACTAACATTGCCGCCGTGCTGGAGTTAGCAAATTTTTACTACGACCTGGGTCGCTTTGCCGAGGCGGTGCCCTTGTATCGGCAGTATTTAGCGGCCGATCCTGGACAGGCGGAAGTTCGGATTGACTTTGCCTATGCCCTCTTTGCCAGCGGGGAGGAAGAGGCCGGGGTAGCTGAGCTTCACCACGTTCTGGAGCGCTTTCCCGACCACCCGATAGCTCTTTTCAACCTCGGAGTGCTTTTGGCACAGCAAGGAAAGATGGGGCAGGCGCGGCAATCGTTTGAGGAGCTTATCCGTCTCCATCCGGCACTCCCGCTGAGTCAGCGGGCACGACAAGCTCTCCGGATGTTGGATTCGTTGCAGCAACGTGTCACAGTAGCACAGTGAGGACATGCCGTGCGGACGTAAGCGGAAGCGGTACAAAATGAACCGGCATAAGCTCAAGAAGCGACGCCGGAAGAATCGCCATAAAAAGAAGAAACGCTAAGTCGCAGACGCGATTGGCCTCAAGGAAATTCCGGCACGGCGGGGTTTCAGCCAATGGGCTTGCGGAAAATTGATATCCATGCCCATATTCTGCCTGTAGAGTGGCCCGATCTCAAAAGGCGCTTCGGATATGGGGGCTTTATCCGCCTGGAACATTATGCTCCGGGACGTGCACGCATGGTGCGCGATGATGGCACCTTCTTTCGGGAGGTACGGGAAAATGCATGGAATCCCGAACGGATTCTGGAAGACATGGACCGGCACGGGGTCAGTGTTATGGTGCTCTCCACTGTCCCCGTGCTCTTCAGCTATTGGGCACGGCCGCAAGATTGCTACGAGTGGTCACAGTTTCTCAACGACCATCTGGCGGAGGTTGTAGCACGCCATTCGGGCCGATTTCTGGCTTTGGGGACAGTGCCTTTGCAAGACCCTGACTATGCCATTCGCGAACTGGAGCGCTGTGTGTGTCAGCTCGGTTTCCCCGGCGTGGAAATCGGTTCGAACGTGGGAGGCCGCAATTTGGATTCCCCAGAATTGTTCCCTTTTTACGAGGCGGTACAGGAGTTTGGAGCTGCTCTCTTTGTCCATCCGTGGGATATGTTGGGCCAGGAGCGCCTGCAGAACTACTTTCTGGAGTGGCTGGTGGGAATGCCGGCGGAGACTACCCTCGCTATCTGCAGTTTTATCTTCGGGGGGGTTTTTGACCATTTTCCACGAATACGCGTACTCTTCGCTCATGGAGGAGGTTCTTTTGCCTTCACGTTGGGGCGTATCGCAAGAGGGTATGAAGTGCGGCCGGATCTGTGTAACGTCCATGCAGTGCAGAATCCGCGCTTGTATACCGGGCGTTTCTGGGTAGACACGGTTACACATGATCCCCGAGCACTGCGGTTTCTTCTGGAAACCTTTGGTCCGGAACGTGTGGTGTATGGGACGGATTATCCTTTTCCGCTGGGGGACTTGGAGCATGGACGCATCATTGATGAGCTCGGGCTGGAGCCAGAGGTTGCGGAGCGAGTTTTCGTTGGGAACGCGCTGCAATTTCTTGGGCTGACAGTGGCAGAGCCGGGGACGGTATTCTCTCGGCAACGGTAACGATGCACGAGCACACAGCCGAGTATGCTCGGTATTTGGATGAGACCGATCCGTTAGCATCGTTCCGGCATCGTTTCTGGATTCCCCAGCGGAATGGGACGGATGTTGTCTATTTCTGCGGTAATTCCCTTGGTCTGTTGCCCAAGGAGGTAGAGTCAGCGCTGCAGCGGGAGCTGCGTGTCTGGGCTGAACAGGCCGTTGATGGGCACTTTGCGGAACCCTACCCGTGGTTTTCGTACCACCGCTTGGTAACGGCGTATTTAGCAGAGCTTGCCGGTGCCCTGCCCCAGGAAGTAGTAGCGATGAACTCGCTGTCGGTCAATCTCCACCTACTTCTTGCCAGTTTCTATCGTCCGGCGGGGCGGCGCCGGAAGATTCTCATGGAGCAATACCCCTTTCCTTCGGACCTCTACATTGCCCAGACGCAGATACGATGGCACGGACTGGACCCTGCCCAGGATTTGCTTTTCGTAGAGCCCCGCACGGGAGAGTCTACGCTGCATACGGAGGATATTTGTGCACGCATTACAGAGCTGGGCGAAGAGGTAGCGGTGGTCTTCATGAGCGGGGTGCATTACTACACGGGGCAGTACTTCGAGCTGGAACCAATAACGAAGGCAGCTCATAGCGTAGGAGCAGCCGTTGTCTTTGATTTGGCCCATGCCATTGGGAACGTAGAACTCCGCTTGCATCACTGGGGTGTAGACGGTGCAGCATGGTGTTCTTACAAGTATCTCAACTCTGGCCCGGGCGGTGTCGGGGGGATATTTGTTCACGAGCTCCATGGCAGCAATCCTGAGCTTGTCCGATTTGGCGGCTGGTGGGGAACGCCCCCGGAGGTACGCTTTCACTTGTTGCCGGAATTCCGCCCAGCTTTCGGGGCAGAGGGATGGCAACTGAGCAACGCCCCGGTGCTTCCGTTAGCAGTACATCGGGTGGCATTGCAGTTATTTCACGAAGCTGGTTTCGACATGCTGTGCCGTAAGCGAGACATGCTTGTCAGCTATGCCCGCTCTTGGGTGGAGCATGTCTGCCAGAGATTCCCTCGAGCACCTATCCGGATTATTACGCCGGAAAAGCCCTTGCAGCATGGCTGCCAGTTATCGTTGTGGGTGGAGCAAGACGGCGAGAAACTATACGAGCGGCTTCGTCAAGCGGACATTGTACTCGACTGGCGGCAGCCGAACGTCATCCGATTGGCTCCGGTTCCGCTCTACAATAGCTTCATGGATGTCCACCGTTTTGGCGAGCATCTTTATGAGGCGGCCCAAGATCTATGGGGATGAAAGTTGTGGAATGTGGAGCGGCAAGAGGTAGCGCTCCAAAAACCGTTGCACTATTGGTTCAGGGTTCTGGAGCATGTCTGCCGGGGTGCCGGTAAACAGGATGGAACCCTCCTCGATCAGAGCCACCCGTTGGGCGATACGGAAGACGGTGAACAAGTCGTGGGTGATGACAACGGAGGTGACATTCAGACGTCGCGCCAGCTCGGCGATGAGGCGGTCTATTTGCTCGGAGGTTATTGGGTCCAGTCCGCTTGTAGGCTCATCATAGAAAATATACTCGGGCTGCCCTACCAGGGCTCGGGCAATCCCAACTCGCTTGCGCATGCCGCCGGAAAGGTCGGAAGGGTATTTCCGGCAGAGGAGCTTATACTCCTGCTGAAATTCTCGGCTTGTGGCATCCTCTATTGAGGGTAGGAGGCCCACGGCGCTCAGCACTCGCTGCGCCTCGCTGTGGAGAAATTGGGGGCTGCGGATATCGCGCTCGTAGAGTCCAACGATAACATTTTCGAAGACAGTGAGTGAGTCAAAGAGTGCCGAGCCCTGGAATACATAGCCGAAGCGTCGGCGGAAGTGGAACCACTCTTGACGGCTGAGACGCGTGACGTCCTGTCCGTCAATCCGGATGGTTCCAGTCTCTGGGCGCAGGAGACCAACGATGTGCTTGAGGAGGACGGTTTTCCCTGAGCCAGAACGTCCGATGATGCAGGTAGTTTGCCCCGCTGGAATGTGGAGGGAAACATCCCTGAGCACCAGCTTGGGGCCAAAGCGCTTTGTCAGGTTACAGACCTCAATCATGCGGAGGCAAGGCGTGCACTGTGCTGCAGTTTCTCCAATGTGGCTGCGGGAATGGCAGCAATAAGTGTGCGAGTATACTCATGTTGGGGATTGACGTAAAGCTCTTCGGCATCGCCCAGCTCTACGATGCGCCCTGACTGCATGACGGCTATGCGGTCGCTAATGAATTTGACCACGCTCCAGTCGTGCGTGATGAACAGGTAGGTCAGCCCGAATTCTTCCCGTAGTTCTACTAACAGGTTGAGCACTTGTGCCTGAACGGAGACATCCAGAGCAGAAACGGGCTCGTCACAAATGATGAAGCGGGGTTGAACGGCGAGCGCCCGTGCTATGCCAATGCGCTGGCGTTGGCCACCGGAGAACTCGTGCGGATAGTGCCAGAAGTGCCGGGGTTCCAAGCCGACGCGCTGCAAGAGCCAGAAAATATACTCGCGGCGTTCCTTGTCAGAGGCGAAAAGATTGTGTACACGCAGCACTTCCAGAAGAGCGCTCCCTACGGAAAGCCGTGGGTTGAGGGAGGCATAAGGGTCTTGGAAAATGATTTGCATCTGCCGGCGGAGTCCTTTGAGCTCGGCAGCAGAAAGAGCACGTACGTCCTTGCCATCGAAGAAGATTCGCCCACCAGTAGGTTCTATAAGGCGCAGAATTGCCCGTCCAGTCGTAGTCTTCCCGCTCCCAGACTCCCCAACTAAGCCGAGGGTTTCCCCCTCACGGATGGTGAAGGATATGCCATCTACGGCCTTGACGTAACCACGGATGCCGCTGAAAAGGCCCTTGCGAATGGGGAAGTGCACACGAAGGTCTTCCACACGGAGCAGCACAGGACGTTGGTTGAGGGCAGCCTTGCGGACCTGGAGTTCGGCGGGCGAAAGGCTCAGCGAGTCTATGTATTCGTGGACACTTATGTGGAGGCGCTCGCGAATAGTTCCATCGGGGAGCTCTTCCATGAAGTCTCGGACTGTTGGTAAGATGCGAAGTTTTCGCTCCAGACGTGGTCGGCAGCCCAACAGGCCTTTCGTATATGGGTGGTGGGGTGTGGTAAAAATGTGCTCCAGCGGTCCATATTCTACGATGCTCCCCTTGTACATGACGGCCACCTCGTCGGCGATTTCCGCGATGACTCCCAGATCGTGCGAAATGAAGATAAGCGCCATTTGGTGCGAGCGCTGTAGTTGACGCATCAGCTTCAAGATGGTCGCCTGTACCGTGACATCTAAAGCAGTGGTGGGCTCGTCGGCAATCAGGATATCGGGCTCGCAGCTCATTGCCATAGCAATCATGACGCGCTGCTTTTGCCCTCCAGAGAGCTGGTGTGGATAGCGGTCAGCCATCAGTTCAGGATCGGGGAGGCCAACTTCGCTGAAAAGCTCTATCGTGCGTTGACGCGCTTCGTGGCGACTCATCCCGCGATGGAGCATCAGGGCCTCCATGACTTGCTCTCCGCAGCGGAAGACCGGGTTGAGCGAGGTCATGGGCTCCTGGAAAATCATAGCGATGCGGTTGCCGCGATACCGTTGCATTTCGTGCTCGGGGAGCTCGAGCAGGTCCACGACAGTAGAGTCCCGATGGTGGAAAAGGACCTGACCGCCCACGATTCGCCCCGGTGGGGTTGGCACAAGGCGCAAAATAGAGAGCGCTGTGACGGACTTTCCAGAGCCGGACTCCCCCACAATTCCCAGAGCTCTTCCACGCTCTAAGCGAAAGCTCACGCGGTCTACGGCACGCACGCAGTACTGCTCAGAACGGAACTCCGTGCTCAAATCTCGGACTTCCAATACCGTTCCCATCCTGGGCACGACTTAATGATGAGGCGGCGGCGTGCAAACTTAGGGAGCATATATCTACCGCAGGAGTTGAGGAAAGGCTACGGAGGCGCAGTTAGCCAGCGGCAGGTACCGTGACCGTGGGAACTCGCGACGGAGCCGGGCAAACACCTCTGCAGCGGAGGGCTCCCTCCCCTGAGCGCAGAAAACGTGTCCGAGGCGCAGCAGCGCACGCTCGCGCAGGGACCTATGTAAGACCGGGCGCTGGAGCAGTTGTTCATAGGCACTTTGAGCTTGCTCGAGGTGTCCGGTAGCAGCGTTACACTCGCCAGCGTAGAAGAGGGCTTCGGCCGATAGGGAGTCGGGCAGACGTGGTTCCTCAGCGAGGCGTCGGAAAAGCGGGGCAGCGCGCTCGTACTCCGCTTGCTGAAACAACAGTAGGGCACGGTCGTAGGTTTGGTGTAGTGCTGGCTCCGCTTCTGTCAGTGTTGCTGTGAGCACTACGGTATCCTGGAAGCGGTCCGAGCCGGGGAGCTCATCGGTTGAAGAAACCACTGTGTTGGCCACAAACAACGATGGGCGCACGGGCGCTACTCGGAGACTGCTACAGCCGGTAGCGAGAACCCAAAGCCCTACCAATCCTGCGACAATGCGTTGGCGCACAGCGCTTAGCGGAAGTAGTACATCAACCCAAGTTGTGGCACTGGGAATACCTGTACGGCGCCGTCGTTCGCGTACGCTGTTAAGGCCACTTCGGCTCCCAAGGACATCCATTCCAGCAGGAAAGTCTCGGCGCCTACTCCTATTCCAAAGCGGATAGGCCAGACAGGCGACAGTTTGGTGTCCGTCGTGTGCCAGTAATAGCCCAGCCCGGCCAGCATGTATGCATGGTAGATGGGGCTGACACCGAGACGGTAATGGACTTCACCACCCAGGCACCAGAAGCTTAGGTCCTTGAGCTTGAGAATGCCAGCGGTGAGCTCGCCTCCCCAGCGGGTAGGTGAGGAGAGGCGGAAGCTCAGACCGACGCCGCTCATCAGCCCCAACTGGAGCCCGGTGCCGTAGTATAGGAAGCGATTGAACGGGTGCGTGGAAGAAGTCGGTTGTGCGAGCGCTGTGTGCTCAGGTGGCCCTAAACGATACTGGGGTATCTGCTGAGCCAGCAGTGCTGCTGGTCCGAGGACGAGCCAAACATGCCACATTGCGCTTCTTGGCTTAGAGGGACTCTGCAGATTGGGGCTTCCACCAAGTGATATCCACAATGTTTTCGCCGCCGTCAGCGGCGATAATGGCGCCGTTAATCCAGCCAGCTTCTGGACGCACCAAAAGTGCCACAATTCGGGCAACATCATCAGGAGTAGTCAGGCGGTGGTATGGGTTACGGGCGATGGCGTTGTCAATAAGGATGTCGTTACCCGGAATGCGGCGGAGGGCCGGGGTGTCAGTCACGCCTGCTCGGATGGCATTCGCTGTGATACCGTATGGCGCCAGTTCCAGGGCCAGTTGGCGGACGTAAGATTCCAGTGCAGCTTTTGCTGCAGAAACAGCCCCGTACATGGGGATAACGCGTTCGCTGCCAGCGCTGGTCATCGCCAGGATACGTCCGCCCTGCTGGATCAGGCGTTCCCGCACCAGGTCCTGAGTCCAGTACACCAAGCTGTTGGCCATCACATCCAGTGTCATTTCCAGGCGCTTTTGCGTAACGACTTCCTGTGGAGGCTCGGCGATGAAAGGCAGCAGGGTCCCAAAAGCTAAGGAGTGGAGCAGAACACGTACGGTCGCCCCCGGATGGGCGGAAAACTCTTTCTGGAGCGCGGTAACGACCGTCTGCCGGCACTGAGAGTCGGCAGCATTTTGGTTGAAAAACATTGTTCGAACACCGTATGAGCTCAGCTCTGCCTTCAGCTCTTCTACTTTTGGTAACGTAGCCGCTCGATCGAGATGAACACCGACGATGTGATATCCTTCTTTTGCAAGTGCTAAGGCTGCTGCTCGACCAAAACCGCTGGATGCCCCTAAAATGAGAGCATAGAGCACCTGTTGTGCCATCAAGCCCAACAGTTGGTTGCACAACTGCGTCCAGTACAAAGTTATGAAGTCTGCCGGCAACGGCTGCAGGCGCCTTTTTGATATTTTTGTGGCTTCTTCGATTTTGGTGGCAGGAATTCATGGCGGAGCAGCGCCGGATCCACATTTGCGGGGCACGCACACACAACCTGAAGAACATTAGCCTGTCGTTGCCCCGGAATCGGCTTATCGTCGTTACAGGATTGAGTGGTTCGGGCAAGTCCTCGCTGGCGGTGGATACTCTCTATGCCGAAGGGCAGCGCCGCTTCGTAGAGTCGCTCTCAGCGTATGCCCGGCAGTTTTTGGAACGGATGCCTAAGCCCGATGTAGATAGCCTGTCTGGACTTCCGCCTGCTATAGCATTAGAGCAGCGCCCGCTGCAGCGGAATCCCCGTTCCACGGTTGCGACGATGACGGAGCTGTACGACTATTTCCGTCTCCTGTACGGGCGTGTAGGCAAGACTTTTTGTGCCCGCTGTAACCGGCTCGTGCAGCGTTCGTCGCCACACTCGTTTACCGAGGAACTCCGGCGCCTTCCCGAAGGGACTCGCCTTTTTGTGGGTTTCTCCATACCGGAGAGCCCAGCCTTGGCACAGGAGCAGTTGGAGCACCTGCAGGCAGAGGGCTTTGTTCGCTTACTTCATCGCCCGACGGCGGAGGTCTATCAGCTTCCTGATGTAAAGTCTCGTACGATAGCCCCTGACGAATGGATGGTCGTTGTGGACCGCTTGGTGCTGCGGCCCGACGAGGAAACAAATGCTCGCCTTGTGGAGGCGGTAGAGCTGGCTTTCCGTAAGGGACAGGGCCGGGCTCTGGCCTACGCGGCCCCGGAACGGGCAGAGTATCACGCCAGCACTCGATATGAGTGCCCGTATTGCCGGACGGAGTACGTAGAGCCGGAGCCGCGGCTGTTTTCTTTCAATAGCCCATTGGGTGCTTGCCCTGCCTGCCAGGGCTTTGGACGCACCATTGGGATTGACCCCGAGCTGGTTATTCCCGACAAGCGCCGCTCGCTGCGGGATGGTGCCATTCATCCCTTTCGGACTCCGGCGTATGCCCACCATGTGCGGCGCTTGCTTGCTATTGCCCCGAAGTACGGACTCCCCACGGAAGTACCGGTAGAACAGCTCAGCCCGGAACAGTGGCGTCTTATCTGGGAGGGTGCCGATGACTATATTGGGTTACACCGCTTTTTCGCACAATTGGAGGAACAGCTTTACAAAGTGCAGGCGCGCGTAACGCTGAGCCGCTACCGAGGCTACACACGCTGCCACGCCTGCGGTGGCTCGCGGCTACGCACATCGGCTCGGCGGGTTGCTGTCGGCGGCAAATTTTTTCCCGAACTCATTACTATGAGTCTGGCCGCCGCGCGGGAATGGTTTCAGCAGATTCGCCTCTCTCCGTCTGAGGAGGCTGTTGTCGGAACGGTGTTAGCGGAGATACGGCGCCGCTTAGGGATACTGGTAGACATTGGGCTGGGGTACCTGACTCTGGATCGGCTCTCTCATACCCTCTCCGGCGGTGAAGCGCAGCGCATCCAGTTAGCCACGGCTCTGAGTTCGGCGCTGGTAGGGACGCTGTACGTGCTGGATGAGCCCAGCATTGGACTCCATGCGCGAGATATTGAACGTTTGTTGCATATCCTCTTTCGCCTGCGGGATTTGGGGAATACACTGGTGGTTGTGGAGCACGATCCCGACATCATCCGCCACGCTGATTGGATTGTGGAACTCGGGCCCGGTGCCGGCGAACAGGGAGGGGAGGTCGTCTTTGAGGGTACGGCGGAAGAACTGCTCCGCTCACACACCCTGACTGGGCTGTACCTTTCTGGGCAGCAGGGGATGGAGATCCTCCATAAACGTCATCCCCAGGCGCCGAAAGCATGGCTGCGCATACGCAAGCCGACAGCGCACAACCTCAAGGGTGAGGACGTTGCAATCCCGCTGGGGTGCTTGACCGTTATCACCGGCGTTTCAGGGTCGGGGAAAAGCACGTTGCTGTACGATGTGCTCTACGCTCATTTGCGACGCCTGAAGGGCTTCCCTGTAGAGAGTGTGGGGACCTGTGCCGGTATAGAGGGCGCGGAAGCTGTGGACCACGTCGTGCTCATTGACCAGGCGCCGCCGGGGCGCTCCAGTCGCTCTACCCCAGCAACGTACACGAAGGCGTTCGATCCCATCCGGGAGCTCTTTGCTACAACGGATTACGCGCGCCAGCGGGGATGGGGAGCGGGCTATTTTTCTTTCAATATCCCCGGTGGACGCTGCGAGGAGTGCCAGGGTGAGGGGATCGTGTGGGTAGAGATGCAGTTCCTCTCAGACCTTCCACTGGAGTGCGACGCCTGCCGAGGGACGCGATACAAAAGCGAGACCCTGCATGCCCGCTATCGGGGCAAAAGCATCGTAGACGTGTTGCAGATGACCGTGGACGAGGCGATTGAATTCTTCGCTGAACATCGCCGAGTTACGGAACGGCTTCTCCCACTGCAGCGAGTGGGATTGGGGTACCTGCGTTTGGGCCAGCCGACCACGATGCTCTCCGGCGGCGAGGCACAGCGACTGAAGCTGGCAGCATACCTGCTGGAAGAGCTTTCGGGTCATACGCTCTTTCTTCTGGATGAACCTACAACGGGATTGCATCTGCACGATGTGGAGCGGTTGCTGGCTGTACTGCGATCCCTCGTTGCTTGTGGGCATTCGGTCCTCCTCATTGAGCACCACCTGTATGTGATTGCGGCAGCAGACTGGGTCGTGGATTTGGGGCCTGAAGCTGGGGATGCCGGCGGGCACGTGGTGGCGGTGGGGACGCCAGAGCAGATAGCACAGAGCCGGAAATCGCATACGGGGGCAGCCTTGCGTCGCTTTTACGCCCGGGGGAAGACAGTAGCTGCGTTCGCGCATGCCGCATCATAAGACGTGGAAGGCCCTCTTGCGGTGGGGCCTGAGTCTTGCAGTGTTGGTGCTTTCGTTCTGGCTTGCCCTTCGCCTGACTGATTGGGGAGCATTTGTGGAAGAGCTTGCTCGAGTGCCTCTTGCCCGCCTCTGGGTCTTGCTCCCTGTTATTCTTGCTGCCCATCTCTTGCGGGCGTGGCGATGGCGGTTGATGCTGCGGGCAGCGCTGGAGCGCCCACCGAAGCTCGGAAATGCCTTCTCTGCAGTGATGATTGGCTATGCCGTCAACGCTCTGCTCCCACGAGCGGGCGAATTAGTGCGCCCTTACATTCTGAGCCGCCGAGAACGAATGCCGTTGGCGATGCTTCTATCCAGCGTTATCGCTGAACGTCTGGTGGATGTGATGACGCTGGTTGCTCTCCTGCTTGCTGGAGGGATTGCCTTTGCGGAGCAGGCCTTTGCAGTTGTCGGCGTGGATGGCATTCGTGCAGTTGTCTCTGTTGCTGTGACCTTCGCCGTTGTTGTTGTGTTAGTGATGGCATTGGCGAGCGCGCGCCGCTGGGGCGGGTGGCTTCTACGCTGGTTGCGCCAACGGGCGCCGGAGATGGCTCAGCGTGGGGTGCGTGTGCTGGAGGAGCTTCGTGCCGGGGTCCTCTCACTGAGACGCCTCCGGTTCTTTGCCCCTATGGTGGCCCTTACCCTTGCAATGTGGTTCTGTTACTGGCTGCCACTGTACGGACTCTTCTGGGTCTGCTCGCTGCCGCTCGGTCCGGCCGCGGCATTCCAGGTGCTGGTGGTCTCTGCAGTGGCCATCTCTGTGGCTCCAACTCCGTCGGCGGCGGGAGTCTACCATGTAGCGGTCCAGCTTACACTGGTGGAGCTCTTTGCCGTGCCGTCAGCAGAGGCGTTGGTCTACGCGGTCATTGCTCACGGACTCAACACAGCAATTGCTCTCGTGGTTGGCGGGCTCTGTTGGTTGTGGGAGCAGCTTCACCCGCTGGGATAGCAGGGTTCTCCACGATGCCTGGCTGGGGCAGAACATCCCGAACCCGCACGAGGGGACGACGACCATCCCATACTCCATCCCGGCTGGCGTCGGTCGGGCCGAGCTGGTGGTGCGGGACCCGCGGGGTCGGGAGCTGCGGCGGGTAGAGCTGCCCGAGCGTGGGGCGCATGGGCAGGTGACGCTGGAGATGCGGCTCTTGGGTGCTGGGGTGTACGAGTACAG
>JANWXA010000030.1 GCA_025055465.1 Candidatus Kapaibacterium sp. | reverse complement strand
GATCCGTATGTCGCTGCCGAAGCGCCCCCGGAGGATCTCTGCGAGGGTTTCCAGCCGTCTGCGGCGGCGGGCCAGCAAGAGAAGACGGGCACCTGCTTCGGCAAATTTCTCTGCACATGCAGCACCTATGCCGCTGGAGGCACCTGTAATGAGCACCGTCTTGCCGTACAGCATCGTCTATAAACTATATTGAACTTGCCCCGTAACGGGACGAACATTCCCGATGGAATTGCATAGGGCCCCGCTTCGGAAAGAGCTTCCGACGCTCTCGTTCCCATTCCTGCGTGAGCTCCCGGCGCCCGCTGGATGGCGATGCTATCTGTTGGAGGACACCAGTACTACTCTCGTAGTCTGCCAACTCCTGTTTCCCGTTGGTAGCATTCATGCGGAACAACCTGGATTGGCGCGTCTGACTCTGCGAAGCCTGTTACGCGGTACTCGGCGCCTTCGCGCTGAGGAGTTCCACACGCGACTGGAAGCATATGGGGCAACGCTGCAGATTAGTGTTGGGCGGGAGTGGAGCAGTGTCAGTTGTGTGTGTCTTCATTCAGTCTGGGGCGAGGTGTCGCGGCTTATCCAAGAGCTTTTGGCAGAGCCTGCGCTGAGCCCGGAGGAAGTACTGCGCGAGCGGCAGCGCCAGGTGGCAGCGCTCCTGGAATGGTGTCAGGAACCAGAATCGCTGGCACGATATGCTCTGTTCCAGCTCTGGGCACCGGGACATCCATACAGCATACCTGTGCTGGGATCACTACCTGCGCTCTTGGAGCTTACGGCAGAGGAATGCCACCGGTGGTTTGAATCTACCTTCCGGCAAGCGGTTCCGCGATTTCTCCTGATGGGTGGGATGGTAACTGAGGACGAGGTTCGCCGGTGGGTAGAACAATTGGGCGGCGTTTTTGCCGGTGGTGGTTTTACCCCAAGCTTTCCTCCGCTGCCGCAGTGGGAGGGCCGCAGAGTTGCCGTGATTGCCAAGGAGTCTGCTGTCCAAAGTGCTCTTGCACTTGGCCTCCCGGCTCCAACGCCAGCGGAGGAAGCATATGCGGCGGCCTATACAACAGCAGCGTACTTGGGTGGGCATTTCCTGTCGAGGCTCAACCGCCGGCTGCGTGAGCAGGAGGGGCTGACGTACGGGGTTTCGGCATTGACACGGGCTTTCCGAACGGGCGGTTTGGTGCTTGTCGAGGGATCCTTTGCACTGGATCGGGCTGGCGAGGTCTGTGCCTCCATTCTGGAGGAACTGGAGCAGTTGCGGGACTCATGTATACCAGTAGATGAGTTGCAACGAGTTGTGCGCGTTATCTACGGTTCGTTCCTTCGGGGGCTCGTCACGGTTCAGGGAGCTCTGGGGCTATACGCGACGCTCCTTATCCACGGTTTACCGTCAGACTTCCTGCAACATTTTCTGGAGCGACTCCGCCATCTGCAGCCTGAAGAGCTGCTCGCTGTACAACGGCACTACTTTGCTCCTGACAGAGCCATTATAGCCGTATCGGGTGAGACGGAACAGCTATCCTCACAACTTGCCAGCTTTGGTAAGCTTTATCACATTCCATCTGCCTGCGATGGATAGAGAAGCGGGGATTACGGGGCGCTCAGTAACTCTTCAAGGCAGGCGGCGACGCTATGAGCCAGAGCCGCCAAAGCATAGCCGCCCTCCAAGACAGCAATACAGCGTCCGTGGGCATACTGGTGTGCCCACTGCAGGGTTTGCTGGCACATCCATCGAAAGGTCTCTTCAGTAAGGCGCTGCGATGCCAGCGGGTCGTCCCGATGTGCGTCAAAGCCAGCGGAGATGAGGAAGAGCTTGGGCTGAAACCGGGCGACGGCCGGAGCAACTTGGGTCTGGAAAGCGTGGCAGTATTCTTCATCGCCGCTGCCGGGCGGTAGGGGAACGTTGAGGGTGAAGCCCTCACCGGCTCCGCGTCCGCGCTCTTCAGCTCGTCCTGTGCCGGGATAGAGTGGATACTGGTGGAGGCTAATATAGTATACCGTTGGATCTTCCTCAAAGATGTGCTGCGTCCCGTTGCCGTGGTGGACGTCCCAGTCTAAGATGAGCACTCGGTTGATATCATGGCGGGATTGCGCATATCGGGCGGCGATGGCAACATTGTTGAAGATGCAAAAGCCCATTGCCAGATTCCGCTCGGCGTGGTGTCCCGGGGGACGGATGGCACAGAAGGCGTTGTGGCAGCGTTCTGAAAGGACCGCGTCAACGGCCTCCAGGACCCCGCCGACGGCAAGGCAGGCAGCCTCGTATGAATGTGGGGAAAGAGCCGTGTCAGGGTCTAGCCACACGATTCCCTGACGCGGCACGCTTCGCTGCACGAATCTAATGTACTCCGGTGGATGGATGAGGCCCAGCTCCTCGGTGGTTGCTATCCGTGGCCGTATATGGTACAGGCGGGACCAGAGGGAGCGTTGCTGGAGTTCCTGCCAGATTGCCTGAAGGCGTTCTGGTCGCTCCGGATGCCCGGTCCCGGTGTCGTGTGCTAAGTAGCGCTCGTCCGTCACAAAGCCCGTCATGGAAGCACGCAGAGTTGTTGTACGTCTGTACACCTGCCCTGACGTAAAGGACGCACGACGATGCGTGTTCTCGTGTTTGCTCTTTCTGGCATTGGCGATGCGCTTCTGTTCACCCCGGCGCTGGCGTTGCTGCGGCAGCACTTTTACGAAGCGGCAGTGGATGTCGTAGCAATGTTTGCCGGCGTGCGGGAGATCTATGAACGTAATCCCTATGTCCGGCGGGTCTACTTTTGGGACTTTCTCCGGGAGTCGCCGTGGCGGTCGTTGAGCTTTCTATGGCGTTTGCGACGCCAACGCTACGATATTGCTCTCTCCGTTTACCCCTCTAACCGCTGGGAGTATAACTTGCTACCGTGGTTTACAGGAACGCCATTGCGAGTCGGACATACGTACAACCACCAGAACGTTCGCCAGCTCAACTGCCTAAAGAACCGCACGGTTCACGAGGACGACCGCTTGCACAACGTTGAGGAAAATGTCCGCCTGGTGCAGCTCCTTGGGGTCCCAGTCCCGCCAGAACTACCCCCATTGCAACTATTTTTCTGGGAACGTGACCTTCAGGCAGCCGAGCAGTGGCTGCAGCAGGAGAGGATTCCGCAGACGGCTTACTGCGTTGGCTTCCATGCGGGGTCAGCGGTGTTCAAGAACCACGTTCGGCGTCGGTGGGCGCCAGAGCGTTTTGCGGCGCTGGCGACGCGGCTGATTCGGCAGTGGGATGCCTGGGTACTGCTGTTCGGTGCGGGCGACGAGCTACAGCTCAACGAGCGTATTCGGGCTCAGGTTGAGGTGTCCGAACGGTGTCGGGTAGTGCGCTCTCCTTCGCTGATGGTTTCGGCTGCTCTCATGCGGCGGTGTCAGTTGTTCGTCAGCAACGATTCAGCGCTCATGCACGTTGCTGCGGCGCTACGGCTCCCAACGGTTGCCATCTTTGCTTACACCAATCCCGCCTATGTTCGCCCCTGGAGGACGGAACATGTGCTCGTGCGCCGCGATTTGCCTTGCAGTCCCTGCTTCTACTATTCGCCGCGTCCGGCGCAGTGCCGTTGGCGGGGAGAGGAGGCCTTCAAGTGCATTCGGGAAATCACTGTGGAGGAAGTCTGGTCAGCGTGCTGCCGACTTCGAGAAAGTGTGGAGGCACTCCGCAATAGTGTAGAGGGGACGCATAGAGGTTCCCCGGAGGGACTGGTGTAATTTTGTGTGTTGTACGGATCGGCCAAGCAATCCATGGCGATGGCTACGCCAGAGCGTGAGCGTATTGTTCCCGTGCTGGTAGAGGACGAGGTGCGGGATGCGTATCTGGACTATGCGATGTCCGTTATCGTTGCCCGTGCCCTACCCGATGTGCGTGATGGGCTGAAGCCCGTGCAACGCCGAATCCTCTACGCAATGAATGAGCTGGGACTGCTACCGAACCGACCCTATAAGAAGTCGGCACGGATTGTCGGCGAAGTGCTCGGGAAATACCATCCCCACGGAGATGCGCCGGTGTACGACGCCATGGTGAGGATGGCGCAGGAGTGGAGCATGCGTTATCCTCTGGTAGACGGGCAGGGTAACTTTGGCTCTATTGACGGGGATAGCCCCGCTGCGATGCGCTACACGGAGGCCCGGCTTGCCCCGCTGGCACTGGAAGCGCTGCGGGACATTGAGGAGAATACTGTGGACTTCCGCCCGAATTTTGACGAAACGCTGCAGGAGCCCGTCGTCCTGCCGACAGTGGCACCCCTGCTGCTTCTCAATGGCGCCAGCGGCATTGCTGTGGGCATGGCCACGAGTATCCCGCCGCACAATCTTAGTGAAATTGTTGCAGCACTACTGGCTTTGCTCGAAAACCCTGGGCTGAGCGATGAGGAGCTTATGCAGCACGTCAAAGCCCCGGATTTCCCTACAGGCGGCATCATCTACGGCTACGAAGGCGTTCGGGAGGCATATCGGACCGGTAGGGGAAGGATCACTGTCCGTGGGCGTGCGCTCATCGAGACACTGCGAAGCGGACGTGAAGCCATCATTATTACAGAGCTGCCCTTCCAAGTAGCGAAGGCAGCTCTGCTGGAACGCATTGCCCACCTGGTGCGTACGAAGGTCGTTGATGGCATTGCCGACATTCGGGACGAGTCCGATCGGGAGGGGATGCGCGTCGTTATTGAGCTTCGCCGAGAGGCTGTTCCGATAGTGGTGCTCAACAACTTATACAAGCACACGCCGCTGCAGAGCACCTTCTCTATCATTATGCTGGCGCTCGTAGGGGGGCGCCCCCGTGTATTGACGCTGCGGGAGATGCTCCAGCAGTTCTTACTCCACCGCTACGAGGTCATTCAGCGTCGTAGCCGCTATGAACTGGAGGGGGCAGAACGCCGTGCGCACATCGTGGAAGGGCTTCTGATAGCGCTGGACCACCTGGATGCCGTCATTGAGACGATTCGTTCTTCGCCTGACCCACCAACGGCTTCGCAGCGCCTACAGGAGCGTTTCGAGCTGACCCCCGAGCAAGCACGTGCCATCCTGGACATGCGCCTACAACGCCTCACAGGATTGGAGCGGTCAGCGTTGCACGAGGAATACCGGGAGCTCCTACAAACGATTGAGCGGCTGCGCTCCATTCTTGCTAGCGAGGAGTTGCAACGGCAGGTTATCGCGGAAGAGCTGCGTGAACTGGCACGCCGCTACGGTGATGAGCGGCGTACGCGTATCGTGCACGAGGCACGGGAATTTACTGCCGAGGACATTATTCCTGATGAAGAGGTCATTGTTACTATTACCCATCAGGGCTTTATCAAGCGCACCCCTGCCGATGCCTATCGCCGCCAGGCGAAAGGTGGACGGGGGCTTAGCGGTGCTGCCCCGCAGGAGGATGATTTCGTGGAACATGTCCTCTATGCAACGGCGCACGCCGACGTACTCTTTTTCACTGACCGTGGGCGCTGCTACCGGGTCAAGGTTTACGACCTTCCTGAAGGCGGGCGGACAGCACGTGGGCGCTCGTTGGCGAACCTAATTGCGAAAAGTGCAGAAGAAAAGGTTACAGCCTACGTTGTTGTCCGCCGATGGGATGCCGCGGGTTACATCTTCATGGTCACCAGTCAAGGAGTTGTTAAACGGGCTGCTATCGAGGAGTTCCGTCATGTGCGCTCGTCCGGCATCGTGGCTCTGTCTCTACAACCCGAGGACCAGCTTGTGTCCGCTCATTTGACCGACGGTGGATACGAAGTCGTCATCACAACGGCGAATGGTGTGGCGTGTCGGTTCCGGGAAGATGAAGTGCGCCCAATGGGACGCGCTGCGGCGGGAGTCCGGGGCATTACCGTAGAGGCAGACGACCGCGTCGTTGGGGCTGCTGTTGTGGCAACCCCAGACCAGCACCTGCTTATCGTTAGCGAACGCGGCTATGGTAAGCGGACCCCTGTAAGCGACTTCCGACTTACTCGTCGCGGAGCTAAGGGTGTGATTTGTATGAACGTGACCTCCAGGACCGGCAGGGTTGTGGCAGTCCATAGTGTTCACGATGAGGACGATGTTGTTGTGATGACTTCTCGCGGTATCATTATCCGGCAGCCGGTTCGGGGTATTTCTGTTTTGAGGCGCAATGCACAGGGTGTTCGCCTTATTCGCTTGGGGCTCGATGACACTATTGCTGATATTACTGTTGTCCCACATGAGGTGGGTGATACCCTACCTCCAAGCGGTGGGGGTCAGCAGGATGGGGATGGGAAGGAAGGGTAGGACCCAACACACGTCCTCGCAGAAAACCTCTCTCCTTCGCAGAAGACCAGCGCTTGTGCAAATGGCCTTTTCTATGTATATTCGCAAATAGCTTGAAAGCCACTGGAGGAACTCCAGGGGTGCTGTTTGTGTTATAAACGCTGAAGTGTAATGGAGATGTATCACATAGGTGCTACAACAATGGTGACGGTTCGGAGCCTGCTTGGGATAGTCGGCCTACTCTTTGTGTTTGGAGCACCGCAGACTGCCGCCCAGACCTTTTACGATGTCACCGGCGGTCCTGGTAGTACGCAAGGGTGGTATCAGTACGATTACGCCAACCCCTACCATGACTACTGGTGGACTGGTCGGAGCCAGTACTTGATTCGTGCCTCTGAGATGCAGGCTGCTGGCATGCCAGGTGGGCAAATTGTCGCGCTGGGAGTACAGGTAGGAGCATACTATGCCGGCACAGCCCCACCGCCCCGGCGCTATCGGATTTGGATCAAACAGACAACAGCAACTGCTATAACGACAACGGACAACGATCGGGGCACCTTCACGCTCGTTTATGATGTAGACAATTTTGTTCCTCAGCAGAATGCATGGAACATCCACACCTTCAGCACCCCCTTCCTCTGGGATGGGCAGTCCAATCTGCTCATCGAGATTTGCAGTTACCGAACGGGTTGGACGTATAACTTCCCCCAATACTGGGGTACGACTGTGCCGAATGTGCTGTATCCGCATGCGTATTACATTAGCGACGGTCAAGACTACTGCGTCAACCTCTTCTCTGGATGGGCAGGCTATACATGGCGGCCTGTCTTCCGGTTCGGGGTACTGAGCGGTATCATTGAATCCTTCCCAGACGATGTTGACCCACGCCGCATTCTGCGAGCCGGTGAAGTCTACGCGGGGCAGAACCCACAGCGCCCAAAGCCATCTCTGACGTACCGTGCGGTGGGCAGCATTGCCCTGACCTATCGGATCGTTGGGCCGCTGCCATCTCAGAACTCAGTCTACATTGCGACCGAAGGGGGGAACCCGAACGACACCATTATCAACCTGAGCCATCCCAGCAGTGGGACGTACACGTATACGATGGGCAGTGCAAAAGGCCCGTATGCAGGGAGTGGAGGTGCGTTGGACTTGACAAATGCCGTCGGTGGAAGTTACCGCCTTATTGCCAGTTACAGCATGCCTGGTTATACTCAAGAGTGGATCAAGGACTTTATCGTTGCCTTCCCCAACGATTTGGCTGCTATTGAAATTGTGGATCCGCAAAGCAATGCCCCGCCGCGGCGGACAAAGTATCCTATGGGCATATCTGTTCCTGTTTCTGCACGCTTTCAGAACGTTGGGCTCAACACGATTACAGCGTTCCGTGCAGTAGCGCAAATCTGGCGTCTCCCCGATAATACACGGATCTACACTGACACGGTAGAGTGGACAGGTACGTTGCCGAGTACTGAGAGATTGACGGTGAACTTTGCTCGCTTTACGATGACGACCCAGCCGGGCCTCTACCGGCTTCAGGTCTGTGGTACCTTGCTCGGTGTCAATGATGACCAGCCTGGCAATAACTGCCTACCGGTGACCGGGGACTACATCTTTGAGATTGCATACGACTTCGAAGTAGAAGCGACGCGGGTGGTTTATCCTACTTCTACGACTACTCTTTACGCTGGGCGACCTTTCACGCCGATTGGAGCCTTTACCAACAATGGGATTGGGGATGTTACGAATGTCCAAGTCCGTATGGTCATCACGCGCCTTTCGCCTCTGCCAGTACAGGATGTCTACGTGGCTGACACGGTGGTGCCGGATTTACCGATCGGA
This sequence comes from Candidatus Kapaibacterium sp., assembly GCA_025055465.1. Classification (GTDB taxonomy): domain Bacteria; phylum Bacteroidota; class Ignavibacteria; order Kapaibacteriales; family HRBIN21; genus HRBIN21. The sequence goes on along the minus strand of JANWXA010000030.1, from coordinate 5,158 downwards.
ACCACAATCCCAATGAACTTCCGGTACTTCGTTCCGCCACAGCAGGGAACCTATCGCGCATGCATTTACGTTACGGATGGGCGGGATCAGTTGACGACAAACAATGTTTCCTGCTCGGAGTTTAGTGTGTTGGGGCCGCTGTCTGGCACATATACCATTGGGACTCTCTTTGCAGGGAGCCCACGCAACTTCAATACGATTGCGGAAGCCGTGGATGCACTCTATACCCGAGGAGTGGGTGGTCCTGTGATTTTTGAGTTGACGGACGCCTACTATGACGTTGGTGATATCAACTCCGGACAGCCGGCGATAGACCTAAGTGGGCGTATCATCGGTGTCAATGCCCAGAATACGGTGACCTTCCGTGCCTATGGGCAGCGGGCACTGCAGCGTGGTAGTGTCACCATTCGGCTCAAAAGTGCTTCCGGAGTTGGGGTGTACATGGCACAATCTACGGCTCCCTCTAACTTCAATGCCGTCTACTATGTGACTCGGGACCCGAAGGACGCCAACTTTTCCGGCTACATCATTTTTGATGGTGGGCAGCAGAAGTCATTGAAGATTGAGTTAGACGCGCCGGTGGGGCAGCCACGTCGGGCGGTGTTTTACTTAGGGCGAGGGGTGCACAATGTGCAGGTGAAGAACTGTCTGATAGGGAATGCGCCGACGACGTCGGCCAGTTATGCGACGTCGTTGCCGCGGGTGCGGTACAACGTAGCGTTGGGGCAGTTTGAGTGGGATCCGGATGTGCGGATAGTTGGGGGGCAGCCGGTAACGTACTCGGCAGGGGTAGTGATACGCAACTGGCGGCTGTCGGCGTATCAGGGGGTAGATGTGCTGGACACGGTGTTGTGCTCGGGGAATGTGATTGAGGGCAACGAGATTAGCGGGTTTGGGTATGGGGTTGTGTCACTGGGGTTGGGCCCGTTGAAGGAGGCGGGGCCGGCGAAGGTGCGGCGGTATTACAACGTCGGGAACCGGATCGTGGGGAACGTGATCACGAACGTGCGGGGTGCGGGGATTGTGGTTGGGTATGAGGAGGGGACGGAGATTCGGGGGAACCGGATTGACAACGTTGGGAAGGAGGCAACGGGTGGGAGCGAGGCGGCGGCGGGGATTGTGGCAGGGGGATTGGGCAGTTACAACACGATTGGGCTGTTGATCGAGGGCAATGAGGTGACGAGGGTCAGCTCGGATGTGATGGCACGGGGGATAGTGGTGGAGCAGGTGCAGAACTACTTGACGGGTTTGGAGCCGCAGCCGGTGGTAATGCCGGATGTGCCGGAGCGGACGCGGGTGGTGAACAACGTGGTGTGGGACATTCGGCGCGGGGCGGCAGGGGCGCACGCAGGGGGAATCCACCTATGGACGGAGCGGGATCCGGCGATGACGGGTGTGAGTGGATTGGTGACGCCGCGGCGGTGGACATACTGGACACGGCAAGACACGGTAGCGCACAACACGGTGTGGCTGCAGAACGACGGGGTAGCAGGGACGGGCTTAGTTGGCGGGATTGTGGTGCAGCAGGCATGGGCGCCGGTAGTGGTGAACAATGCAGTAGCGGTGGAGGCGGGGCAGGCGATGATGCGGGCTGGGGTGATTTACGAGGGTCTGCATCCTCGGCGGACGGGAGGGCTGGTGCAGAACTGGAATGCGCACTGGATTGGTGGGGGAGGGGATGTGGTGCGGATGGTAGAGGTGCTGGAGTCGGAGGGGCAGTATGGGTTGCGGATGGGGTCTGACGGGGAGTATCGGACGCTGAGCAGTTGGCAGGCGGCTACGGGACAGGACCTGCAGAGTGTGTGGGGCAACTGGACGGGGGATTACGAGGCGGCGGGGACGGTGATTCAGCGGTTGCGAGTCAGGACGTCGCCGACGCCATTGGGGTCGATATTGAGCAATCGTGGGCGTGCAGGGGTATGGGGTCGGGACATTGACGGGGAGATGCGGGGAGCTGGTGGGAGCCGACCGGACATTGGGGCGGATGAGTTTCAGGGTCGGGAGTACCAGCAAGATGTGGAAGTGGTGCGGATCGAGGAGCCGTGGGTATGGCGGGCCAGCAGTGGGGTGACGTCGGATGCGGAGTACGTGATGGTGCGGTTACCGGCGGGGGTAAAGGCACGGGTGGTGAATCGTGGGGTATCGGACGTAGTGGGATGGCGGATTCGGTTGCAGGTGTGGCAGGAGGATATGGGAGGGCAGTTCACGATACCGGTGACGGAGCGGGAGATACAGGTGGACCTGCGTGTAGGGGAGGAGAAGGTGGTGGACTTTGGGGTACAGTTGCCGCTGCGGGCGTATGCGGAGTTGATGGGGTACACGGCACCGGTGCGGTTTGCGGGGATGGAGCAGCATGTGACGCCGCGGTATCGGGTGGTGGTGACGGGGCAGCCGGACCAGAACGGTGGGAACAACGTGGCAGGGAAGGAGGTGCGGTACTACATTGAGCGGTCGCCGGTGATGGTGACGGTGGACCGTGGGAGTGCGGTTGGGGGTCGGAATGCGGACACGGTGCTGGCTGGGGTAAGCCGGCTGGGGTGGCGAGTGGATGTGGGGCAGGGGCGGTATGATTACGATGTGCTGAACCGAGCGGGATGGGAGGTGCGGACGGTGGAGTATGGTCGGTACCGGTGGGTGTTCTGGAGTGGACGGGAGGGGCAGGTGAACGAGTGGGAGCGGGAAGCGGTGAGGCGGTATATTGGCAGTGGGCAGTATGGGCAGAAGCGCAACATTGTGGTGAGCTCGCAGGAGGTGGCGCGCTCGCATGTGGGGTTGGACCCGATGAATGATGAGTGGTTTGTGCGGCGGGTATTGCGGGCGCAGTATGTGATGCCGCCGGGGACGCCGTGGAGCCCGAACTACGATGGGCGGTATGTAGTTGGGCGGACAGTCGGGTATGGGTTGCGGGAGTTAGTGCGTGGGACGGGGGTCAGCGGAGATGTACCGGTACCGGCGTTGTTGCGGTTATGGAGTGATGCGGCAACAGAGGGGTTAGCGCAGGCGGCGTATGTGTACGAGAGTCGTGGGTCGGGGGTGATGGACACGGTAGCGGGGGTTGGGACGGCGGCGTTGGGATGGAACGGGGTGTACTACGGGATAGAGTGGCGGCACTGGGGCCAGGTAGATCGGGTATTGCGGGCGACGATAGACTTTATTCGGCGGAATGGAGGAGGGGTAGTGGACCTGCCGCCGATGGAGCCGGAGGTACCGGTGGCTGGGAGTAGGTTATGGGTGCGGATCAGGCCGACCGTTGCTGGGGACGAGGTATGGGTGGAGTATGGAGGAGTGCAAGAGACAGCGGTGGTAGAGGTTTATGATGGGCTTGGGCAGCGGGTATGGAGTGGGGTGAGAGGGGAGAGGGAAGGACAGGTGAGGATAGCGACAGCGGAGTGGGCCAGTGGGATGTACGTGGTGGTGGTGCGAGATGGGCAGCAAGTGGTAGTGGAGCAAATGCGGATAGTTCGGTAGAGCCAGGAGGCGTAGGGCGAGAAGTTGAGGCGGCGGTTCATACTGAGCCGCCGCCTGTGTTTTTATAGAAGGCACCAGTCCACAAGATGAAGTGGAAACGGCTAAGCGAGGCCTTCTTTCGGGCCCGGCGCATTGGGATTGTCCGTACCGATCACTTAGGAGATATGGTGCTGACATTGCCGATGGTGTCGGCGATCCGCCGATTGCGTCCGGAGGCTGAGATCATTGTGTTTGCCCATCCTCGAGTGGCACCCCTCCTAATTGGGCAGCCAGACCTAACGGCTGCGGCTTTCGTGGTGGACAGACCAAGTTTGCGGCGGGCTTTGCACCAGTGGCGGCCAGAGATTCTCTTCTTCCCTCGGCCTGTTTTAGAGGAGGCGTGGGAGGGTTGGCGGGTTGGTGTACCGTATCGGGTGGGAAGCGGCTATCGGTGGTACTCCTTTCTGTTTTCGCACCGGATCTACGAGCATCGTAGGAGAGGCCAACGACATGAGGCAGAGCATAACGTGCGCATGGTAGAAAGGGCAGCTGAGGTAGATGGGCTACCTGTCGAGTTACTTGCCCCGGTAGTCCCGGAGATCGCTCGAAAGCGGGCCGTGGAGCTCCTGGAACGTCATGGTATAGTACCCTCGGCCTTCGTTGTGCTGCACCCCGGCGGTCGTGGCTCGGCACCGCGGTGGGCGCCAGAAGCCTTTGCTCGATTGGCTCAGTGCTTGGAAGCAGGGGGAATTGCCTGCCTCTTTACTGGAACAGGGGCGGAAAAAGCCTTGGAGTGCCGGATCCAGCAGGAGTACCCCAATATGCGTGGTCTATTTGGCGCAACGGGAATCGAGGAATTCATTGCATTGCTGGCCAACGCCCGTGTTGTAGTAGGGAACTCCACGGGGGCTCTCCATATTGCTGCAGCTCTTGGAGTACCTGTTGTAGGGCTCTATTCACGGCTTCCAGACCACCATCCTCGGCGATGGGGTCCGTATACGCAGCGGGCATGGATACTGACACCGCCGCCGGAGGCGGCTCCCGACGCTGTGGATGCCATACCGGTAGAATTGGTTTACACAGCGGTGCAGCATATGTGGCAGATGAGGGAACAAGGTGAGGAGACGGGACCGAGCCAGGCCGCGGAAGCCTATAGAGGGGGATAGTGGTGAGGGACGGTCGGTTACTGTACACGCTCTGGACTGGGCAACCCGGTGTAAAATGGCATTCCTTGGGTGGAGTAAGTGGGGAAGAGCTCGTAGAGCAACTCTTCCAGCGTTTCTGTGTCCACAGGTGGCAGCTCTTCTGCTTGAATATGGGTCAGGAGCTGTTCCAGATCGTGGACGGAGAGTAGGTGAAGGGAATACATCTGCATAAGGCGGTGGAAGCCATCGGCGGAGAAGAGTTGGGTTTCACCACCGTAGAACGGGCGGAAGCTGGCGGTTTGGGCAGGGGGGCGGCGGAACAGGAGAGCATGGGTGCGGACGTGGGGAAGCCAAAAAAGGGCTTGTAAGACCTCGGTAGAGGAGAAGCCTAAACGGGAGAGGCGGTTCATGCCGTGAACAGCAAAGCGACGGTGATTACGCATAACATATGGGTTATCCAACATTTCAGCGAACCAGGCGACGATGGCTCCCAGGAAGCGTTCTCGCCGACGCTGGGCCGCCTTCCGTGAAGGTTCGATTCGCCTGAGGATCTCGTCGAAGGTAGT
>JANWXA010000308.1 GCA_025055465.1 Candidatus Kapaibacterium sp. | reverse complement strand
GCTCTCAAACGCTTCTTCCGGTGTGGAGTGGTGCGGAAAAATCATGCAGATCGCTACGCGTTTCGCATTCGGAAACTCCGGTGTCTGCAGACGGTATGTGAGTTTTTCACCCGCCACCCCCTCAAAACCCGGAAACACGTTGAGTTTATCAAATTCCGCCGTGTTGTCCACTACATGCAACAAGGGAGGCATTGCACCATCGATGGGGTGCTCGATATCATCGCGCTTGCAAAACAAATGAATACGCAGCAGCGCGAGCGACTTGACCAACTTCAGCAGGAGCTCCTTCGGCAGTATGCACCAGAAAGGACCGATGGTTGAACTCAAGATATGGTCCACCCTTTGCTGAAAGGCAAAGACAACGGTGAGCGAAATTCCTTGTCGGGTAAGTTCCGACCTGCACGAATGGTGTAACGACTTGGGCACTGTCTCGGCCACGGGCTCGGCGAACTTGTGGTACCGGTGAAGACGCCGGTTTCCCGCACATGGACGGAAAGACCCTGTGCAC
>JANWXA010000307.1:281-520 GCA_025055465.1 Candidatus Kapaibacterium sp. | reverse complement strand
CAGCGGCACGCCGCGCCGCCAGCAGGCCGCCACCGGGTCGCCGGTGAGCGAGTGCGCGTTGGAAGTGACCTTGAACATGCGCCCGAAGCCGCCGGAGGCCAGCATCGTTGCCTTGGCGTGGAAGACATGGTAATCGCCGGTGTTGATTTCGACGGCAATGACGCCCTTGCAGATGCCGTGCTCGATGATCAGGTCTACGACGAAGAACTCGTCGAAGAACTTTACCTTTTGCTTGATGC
>JANWXA010000307.1:0-271 GCA_025055465.1 Candidatus Kapaibacterium sp. | reverse complement strand
CAGAATCATGTGGCCGGTGCGGTCGGCGGACTTGCAGGAGCGCATAACCGGCCGCTTGCCGTACTCGGCAGTGTGGCCGCCAAAGCGGCGCTGCTCGATGCGGCCGTCCGGCGTGCGGTCGAAGGGCAGGCCCATGTGCTCCAGCTCGATCACGGCGTCAATGGACTCGCGCGCCAGTATCTCTGCCGCGTCCTGGTCTACCAGGAAGTCGCCGCCTTTGACGGTGTCGTACATGTACCAGTCCGGGTTGTCCTCTTCCATGTTGCCGAGC
>JANWXA010000306.1 GCA_025055465.1 Candidatus Kapaibacterium sp. | reverse complement strand
GAGGTATCGGAAGTGCGAATGCTGACATGAGTAACGATCATGCGGGTGAAAAGCCCGCACGCCGAATGCCCAAGGGTTCCTTGCGCAACGGTCATCGGCGCAGGGTGAGTCGGTCCCTAAGGCGAGGCCGAAAGGCGTAGTCGATGGGAAGCCGGTTGATATTCCGGCACCTCGCTGGACTGCGATGGGGGGACGGAGAAGGGTAGGTGTACCGGGCGTTGGTCGTCCCGGGGAAAGCCGGTAGGCGGATCCTCCAGGCAAATCCGGAGGGTCATACGCCGAGCAGCGAGACCAGGGTCTTCGGACCCGAAGTCACCGATCCCAGGCTCCCAGGAAAAGCCTCTAAGCTTCAGGTTCAGCGGGACCGTACCGCAATCCGACACAGGTCGGCAGGGTGAGAAACCCCAGGCGCTTGAGAGAACTCGGGTGAAGGAACTAGGCAAAATGGTACCGTAACTTCGGGAGAAGGTACGCCCTTGGGGGTGGTGGCGTGCGCCACTGGGCTCCTGAGGGTCGCAGTGAAGAGGCCGCTGCGACTGTTTATCAAAAACACAGCAC
>JANWXA010000305.1 GCA_025055465.1 Candidatus Kapaibacterium sp. | reverse complement strand
AATAGCTCACTGATCGAGTCTTCCTGCGCGGAAGATGTAACGGGGCTAAGCCGGTAACCGAAGCTGCGGATGCGCGCGCAAGCGCGCATGGTAGGGGAGCGTTCTGTACGCCTGCGAAGGCGGCTCGAGAGGGCCGCTGGAGGTATCAGAAGTGCGAATGCTGACATGAGTAGCGTTAAAGCGGGTGAAAAGCCCGCTCGCCGTAAGCCCAAGGTTTCCTGCTCTACGTTCATCGGAGCAGGGTTAGTCGGCCCCTAAGGCGAGGCCGAAAGGCGTAGTCGATGGGAAGCAGGTTAATATTCCTGCACCGCCGTCTAGTGCGATGGGGGGACGGAGCGCTGAAGATCATCCGGGTGGTGGATGTCCCGGTTTCTGATCGTAGGTGGCCGGTAGGCAAATCCGCCGGCGTATCACCGAGGTGAAGGATCGAGTGGCGTAAGCCGCGAAGTGATTGGATGTGCTTCCAGGAAAAGCCTCTAAGCTCCAGCTAGACGGGACCGTACCGCAAACCGACACTGGTGGGCGAGCTGAATATGCTCAGGCGCTTGAGAGAACTCGGGA
>JANWXA010000304.1 GCA_025055465.1 Candidatus Kapaibacterium sp. | reverse complement strand
GCTGGCGCACCCGTGCCACCGGCAATGATTGTGGTGTGCGACAACACCGATTTAGCCAAGCTCGTGTATAAGCACATCGCCAAGGGAAACGTGCTCCCCGAGCTTGCCAATCGCGAAGGCGAGGAGGTCACGTTTCGCATTGACACCAAGCTCTTGGCGGAGGCGGAGAGCGCTGTTGAGGGCGAAACGCGCCAGCAGGCAGCCGAGCGCTTGCGCAAAACGGTGGAGACGGTCGGCAAGACCGAGTGGGATGGCGAGGGCGAGCCCCCGGGCAAGAACATTCGCTGCGGTGTGTCGGTGGGCATGCTCACCGAGGGCTGGGATGCGCGAGCAAGTCGTGGGCCGAGGGCTGCGTCGCTTGAACTACGACGACTTCAGCGAGCCCGAGTATGTGGACGTCTACGGCGTGCCGTTTGAAGTCATCCCTGTCAAGAAGAAGCCGGTCAGCCGCACAGAGGTGCAAAAGGTTTCTATGTTGGTGCGGGCATTGCTCGAGCGCAGGCATTTAGAAATCACCTTCCCGCGTGTGGAAGGTTATGTTTTCGACGTGCGCCAACGCATTCGGGTGAACCTCAACAATGTGC
>JANWXA010000303.1 GCA_025055465.1 Candidatus Kapaibacterium sp. | reverse complement strand
TTCAAGCCGGTACCGTTTCGCGGGCCGAAAGCTAACGTGAGAGCTTCCCAAAACAGCCAGTCCTGAGGCCGGAGAGCCCGATGATGGCTCTGTAATCCGTAGTGCCCCGCTAACTATTTGTACCTGAGCGTTGTTATCCACAACCGACCAGTCTGTTGCCGAGGCGCTAAAAACAGCATTTCGCGCCTCGTCATTAATAGCATAAACTGGTTCCTCAACCCACGAAAGAGCCGAGGCTCCTTCGATGAAAGCATCCACACACGTCTGGGCGTCGGTGAGTAAGAATATACGAGCGATATCAATTGACAGCGCAGGATTAGGGGATGTGTTCTGCCCATAGGGGTAGAAAAGAAGGGGTGCACTAGCTGAACCCCATGTAGGGGGGTCAAATGTTAGGATAGCAATGTGCCACTCGTTTTCGCCATGAGCAAAATAGCTTGCTTTGAACCCATCGTATGGCTCAACGATCGCACCGCGCTCTGTGTAGAGCCGCACCGTTCCTAAACCATTGCTGCCAGTTGTTCCAATAAAGGAACTTCCAAAATCGAGAATTTTAGCATTGCTCCCTGCAACATCTCCCAGAAGATAGTCGTTGGGGTC
>JANWXA010000302.1 GCA_025055465.1 Candidatus Kapaibacterium sp. | reverse complement strand
AGAGAGCTGTGTTTTTGTTAAACAGTCGTCTGGCCCATTTCACTGCGGCTCTCTTGCGAGAGCGCCCCTTATTCCGAAGTTACGGGGCCAATTTGCCGAGTTCCTTGACAGCGTCTCACTCGAGCTCCTTAGAATGCTCATCCCATCTACCTGTGTCGGTTTGCGGTACGGTCGTCAAGTCTCGTGGCTTTTCTTGTCAGCGGCTTTGCTCTCCCGCCCACTTCCGTTCGTTCGGGAGAACCACGCCTCTGCGTCCCCACGAGAATGGTTCAGGAATATTAACCTGATTGCCATCAGCTACGCCTTTCGGCCTCGCCTTAGGGTCCGACTAACCCTGAGCTGATTAACATTGCTCAGGAAACCTTAGATTTTCGGAGACGGAGTTTCTCGCTCCGTTTATCGCTACTTATGCCTACATCTTCATTTCCAAACGCTCCAGCGCGCCTCGCGGCGCGCCTTCGACGCAGATTGGAATGCTCCCCTACCGCTCTTGCGAGCGCTAAGCTTCGGCGTTGGACTTTAGCCCCGAGTATTATCGGCGCCCGTCCGCTTGACTAGTGAGCTATTACGCACTCTTTAAATGATAGCTGCTTCTAAGCT
>JANWXA010000301.1 GCA_025055465.1 Candidatus Kapaibacterium sp. | reverse complement strand
CCGCCTTTGAGCGGGAGTTTGCCACGTTGTGCGGGGTTGGAAACTGTATTGGCGTGGCCAGTGGCGCTGAAGCGCTCTACTTGGCGTTAGTCGCTGCCGGCATTGGGCCGGGTGACGAAGTAATCACGGTGGCCAACGCTTGCATGTACGACGTGGCCGCCATCCTCCAAGCTGGCGCTCGTCCGGTGCTCGTTGATGTCGATCCGGTGACGCAGAATATGGATCCGGCAGCGTTAGCGGCTGCAGTGACACCGCGCGCGAAAGCGATCATACCGGTGCATTTGTTTGGCCGGCTGGCCGAGATGCCGGTGATCATGGCGGTGGCCGAACAGCATGGTTTGACCGTGATTGAAGATGCGGCGCAGGCTCACGGTGCGTGGCGTGCCGATGCTGAAGGCGCGCCGCGCATGGCCGGGCAGTGGGGACATCTGGCTGCCTTCAGCTTCTACCCCAGCAAGAATTTGGGGGCGCTTGGTGATGGCGGGGCGGTAGTCACGAACCATGCCGAAACAGCCGAGCGACTGCGCCGCCTGCGAATGTACGGCTGGGAGCGCAAATATTACACGACTGAAACCGGCGGGCGCAACTCGCGGCTCGATGAATTGCAGGCCGCGTTGTTACGGGTGAAGCTGCCCCACCTCGCTG
>JANWXA010000300.1 GCA_025055465.1 Candidatus Kapaibacterium sp. | reverse complement strand
AATGCCGGTATGACATACTTGGGAGTGAGGGATGGGGCGATAAGGTCCTGTTCCGAGAGGGAAAGAACCCGGAGCCACAGCTAAGGTCCCTAAATCTGGGCTAAGTGAATCAAAGGATGTCTGCTCGCATAGACAGCTAGGATGTTGGCTTAGAAGCAGCCATCATTTAAAGAGTGCGTAATAGCTCACTAGTCAAGCAAGCAGGCGCCGATAATACTCGGGGCTTAAGTCCAGTACCGAAGCTTGGCGCTCGAAAGAGCGGTAGGGGAGCATTCCAAACTGCGCAGAAGGTGTGAGGTGACTCACGCTGGAGCGTTTGGAAACGAAGATGTAGGCATAAGTAGCGATAAACAGAGTGAGAAACTCTGTCTCCGAAAATCTAAGGTTTCCTGAGCAATGTTAATCATCTCAGGGTTAGTCGGCCCCTAAGGCGAGGCCGAAAGGCGTAGCTGATGGGAATCAGGTTAATATTCCTGAACCATTCCTGTGGGGACGCGGGGGTGTGGTTCTCCTGAACGAACGGAAGTGGGCAGGAGAGCAAAGCCCCTGACAAGAAAAGCCACAGGACTTGACGACCGTACCGCAAACCGACACAGGTAGATGGGATGAGTATTCTAAGGAGCTCGAGTGAGACGCTGTCAAGGAACTCGGCAAATT
>JANWXA010000002.1 GCA_025055465.1 Candidatus Kapaibacterium sp. | reverse complement strand
TGGTCGTCAGAAGGTGACGGAGGCTGTCGGATGGGGAGCCACGACCCTCCTCGTACCATTGTTCTCTTCCACTTCCAGAGCAATTCAGGCCCAGAAAGACCAAGCAGATGAAGAACCACAGTCCACAGCGAGTGCAGCATGCTACCATTAGATATCCCGATTTTTCTCCGGCGAGTCTTATTGACGAACGACGGCGGGGACTTTGGCAGGTAGGAAGCTGGGAGCCTGGGATGGGTGGAACAATCTGCATTTTTGCGGAGTATGCAGAAGCAGTTAGTTGGAACAGTTCCGCAAAGTGCCCGGGTAAACTTATGGTTGTCGGGGTTCTGGCCTGGATTGGGATACTGGTCTCTATCGGCTCCGCGCAGGAGCAAGGGTATTCCCCGGTGCAGTTCCGGGGCACGTTGAGTGCGACAGCAGAGGGGTATACCAGCTCGGGGGAAGCGCTGGCGCAACGCTTCATGCCCCGGTACGGGGCTCGGCTGTTTTTTCGCCCTGTCCTCCAGCTTTTCGGACAGGTAGAGCTTCCATTTGAGCTCATGCTGAGCTCCAGCACCGGGATGCGGACCGGTTCCACCTTTGGCTTTCTACAGCCATTCAATCAGATTGGACTCAGTCCACGAATCGCCTCGTGGTTGCGTGTCCATGCGGGTTACTTCTCCCTCCGGTTGTCTGAATTGAGCTTCGGTGAGCTCCGTGTCCTCGGTGGCGGCATGGAGCTTTTCCCCGGTCTTTTTCGGCTACAAGGGCTGTATGGTGTGGTGCAACACCCGCGCTCGCTTGACACGGCCAGCGGCTTCACCGGGACATATCGGCGCTGGGCATGGGGAGCTTCTGTGGGGTTCTCTACCGAGGGAGGAACGGAGATATTACTGCATTATGTACGCCTCACTGACGACACTAACAGCATTCGCCTTGTCAGGATCCTTCGGGATACGGTTTTCGGGCGTATTGACTCTGTTGTTACCCCGGCCCAGGATAACGCTGTCGCGGCGCTCTCGTTCCGGCTACCCCTGATGACCGGCGTCACCATGCAGGGGGAGATTGCCATTAGTGCGTATTCCAGCAGCCTTCGTGCTCCGGAAAAGGAGTCAGGGCTTCCCCATTGGCTCTTTGTGCCTCGATACTCATCAAACGTTGATGGGGCGGCATTGGTTTCGGCGACGATTGTACCCTCGCGAGTATTCTCCATCAACCTTGGTGGGCGCTGGATTGGTCCCGGTTTCTACTCTCTCGGATATCCTCAGCTTGCCAACGACATGGCGGAGGTTAGCGTTGCTCCGAACATCAGTTTGGCGGAATACGCTGTTGCTGTACGGCTCTCTGCCGGGCTGCAGTGGAACAACCTGCGAAATACACGCCTGGGGACCATGCGGCGGGTCATTGCCTCGGCGGGCTTTGCCTGGCAGCCTTCCCAAAGCTTTGGCATGGATGTACAGTATGCTAACTATGGCATGCGGATGCACCATGAGAACGATACGTTCCGGGTGCAGAATGTTTACCAAAGCGCTTCTCTTGCCCCGCGGTGGCAATTTTCTGGACTTGGAGGAAACAACTCGGTCATGCTGAGCTATGCCTTTTCACAGACGGAGGACCGCAATCCTATTAGTCGTGCTGCATCACAGCAGCGGACGCATTCGGCGCTTCTCTCTCACACCCTGGTGTTGCCTTCTGCGCTGTCGTTGGCGAGTATGGCGACGTACGCACTCACAAAGGCCGCGCAGTTCGAGACGCGACTCTGGACGTTCGGGGAAACCGTCTCCTATCCTATTGTTCCCCAAAGGCTCAGCGGTTCGCTGGGATTCAGCCTCTCGCGCACACATACGGTGGCGTGGGATACGCAATTGGGGCTCCGACTTTCCCTGGTGTATCAGCTTCGGCAATGGGGAACCGTGACGTGGAATACATCCGTCAGTCGCTCCGAGCGTGCTGGGCGCCGTCCTTTCACTGAACTGCATTCCAGCCTCCATTACGGCCTAAACTTCTAAGACATACGGCTGCCCTGCGGTGTGTAAATTGCAGAAGCCAAACCGTTGCCTCATACAGTGATGGCAGATGGCACTCGCTGCCTGTGTTCTTGTATTTGCAAGCTTCCCACTACCTCTACACGGACAACTCCACGTTTCTTTCGATGCCGCACAATTCTGGCATGAAGGAAGGTTGCCTCGGTGGGAGCTCTACTATGCTTTTCCCGATACCGTTTTGTCTTTTGTTTCACAGAATGGCCACTATCTGGGAGAGCTCTACTTCGGGGTGCAGATAGATAGTGCGGGGCAACCTGTGGTGGCTCATCAGTGGATCGTCCCCGTGAAGCGGGGAACACCGAAGATCGAGCAGCCGCAGGAACTGATTGGGCAGCAGAACTTCCTATTGGTGCCTGGGGAGTACACTGTACGCCTGATGGTGCAAGATATCTATGATAGCACGCGCCGTGCGCAGGCCCGTTTTCTGCTCACGGTGCGTTCCTTTCAGTCTGATCGGTTACAACTGAGTGACATACAGTTGGCGACGGCAATCGAGCAGGCGGCGCCCGATCCTACTTCATCGCCGTTCCAAAAGGGGCGCTATCGGATTACACCGAACCCGAGTGTGGAATACCGGGGTACCGACCCCACACTGCGTCTCTATATAGAGCTGTACAATGCTCGGCGGCGGACACCGGAAGGTGGATTGCTTCGGTACGAGCTGTTGGATGGGCTCCGTCGTCCGATCTGGAAAGCGGAGCGTGCTTACCGAGCAATTGCAGATGCATTAGCGGATGTATTAGAGTTGCCCCTCAATGTCGTGCCCAGCGGGGTCTATTTCATCCGGGTGACGGCTCAGGGATCGGCTGATACAGTGTTGTCGGAAAAGCGTTTCTATGTGCTCAATCCTGAAATGCCTCCACAGGTAGCGTCGGGGCTTCCTGAGGACAGTCTGTTCGAACAAAGCGAGTTCGCCATATACTCAGAGGAGCGAATCGCCGAGGAGTTTGAGCGGCTTTCCCTCGTTGCAACGTCGCAGGAAATGGCGGTCGCTCAGTCGTTGACCGAGCTGCGAGCTCGGCAACGGTTTCTCTTCCGCTTCTGGTTGCAGCGTGATCCCAATCCAGCAACGGTGCTCAACGAGGCTCTGGAGGATTTCCGCTCGCGGGTTCAACATGCGACCACTTTTTTCTCCTCGCCGCGTTGGCGCTCAGGCTGGCGATCAGATCGGGGGCGTGTTCTGCTCAAGTATGGTTATCCAACACAACGGGAGGTCGTTCATGCCACCCCCACTCATCGGGCGTACGAAAGCTGGTTTTACAGCGAGCTGCGTGGCGGAACATACTTCCACTTTGTAGACCTTACGGGTTTCCACGATTTTGTGCTGGTTCACTCAACCTTCCCTGGCGAGCCGTATGCTCCGGATTGGCATGCTCGGTATCTCTACATCGGCCCCTCAGGGCAGTAAGCTATCGGGCAGGACCGCGGTGTCGTGTCCGTCAACGGCGAGTGGGAGCACGCTCAGGAAATGGGTTGATGCGGGGAGGAGGAGGGGGGGCTGTTGAAGGGGGATTTCGCGGACCGCTCCAACGGGATAGCCACCTGGTTGCAAAATAGTGTTGCCATCCAGGACAAGCCGTCGGGGAAGGAGCTCCTGTGTCTTCCCAAGATAGAGTACCTCTAACCGTTTTCGAAGAAGTTGCTCCTGAGCATATCCTCCCGAGGACAATAGCCAATCGCGCCCTGGCAGAAACTCCTCGGGATGGAGAAAAGCTAAGATACGAGCAGGCTCTTCCTTGTAAACCAGCACTGGTGTCCCTCGAGGCAAGAGCCGGTATAAGAAGTGGGCGTCTTCGCGGCTCAGGCGCACGCATCCATGCGAAGAGGCCCGATGCCCTAAATGACGATAATATCCCCATCCCTCCAAAGCGTGGAAGCCGACGTTGCCAGAGAAGCCCATCCAGTACAGCATCCGAGTGTTGTCAAATTGGCGGGAAATAGCCAGCGTTGCCTTTGTCTGCAGGGTAAAGAGACCGGTCGGGGTCTCTATCCCTCCGGCTACCCACGGGGCTCCTGAGGAAACCTTGTATTCCCGCCGCTCACCATTCCGTCCAACGAGGTATAACCGTTGCCGCTGTAGGTCCAGTTCTAAGTACCATGGGGTTAGTGTGTAGATGGTGTCACGCATAGGGAAGAAGCGGAGGAAACTTGTCGGTACGACTCCGGCCGAAGGAGACCATGACTGGCGTGTAGTCCCCCCGATGTCCTCGAAGGGCAAACTTGCCAGAAGCCAGGCAACACAGCAGGAGAAAACCGCTCGCACCATCGCCTACCGGTCTGCGATAAACAAATATAAAGACGAACAATTCTCGGCGTCCGGCGGTAATCCGGGCAGTTGTGGAGGAGTTGTACTGTGGAGGGATCTTTGGAAAAGCTTAGGCCCCCCACGGTTCAGTCATTGCCCTGGCTGAACTCTATTTGGGAATTCCTCAGGAGCGAGCGTTCTGACCAGTAGGGCTTGCCGATCGTGTCGAGAAGGCGAAAGCGTTTTAGCCTATTGTTTTTGTCTGCCGGTGAGCAGTATGCATGGGAGCCCGAACCTGATCGGAAGCGGTAAGAGAGTTAGGTGGGCCTGCGGAGTTGCCTGCGATAGTGTAGCGGCAAAGTCCCCTGCCTAAGACGACGGCGAGGGCATGCCGCTGCGTTGCTCCTTTTCCTGATCTCTAACCGCCTCCAGGAAGATATTTCGTATGCTGGGCTCGTTCCAGGCGAAGTGGTGGATCTCAACATGTTCGGCTGCTGTTCGGAGAAAGTCCTGCGGAGCGGAGAAGCCCTTGGGCCATTGGAGCTCTACACGAGTGTTAGTTTGGTTCAACAGGTGAATGGAGTGAAAGCGCTGGAGAACGGGCGTGATGTCCCCACGGAATTCCAGTATGAGGGTGCTGTGTCCCCAGTTTTGTTTGATGTCCCGCAGATTGCCCGTCAACACAATGCGGCCGCGATGGAGGAGGGCAACTTCATCACAGAGCTCTTCTACCTGCTCCATGCGGTGGGTAGATAGGATGATAGCGCGCCCGTCGTCGCGGAGGTCACGGAGCAACTTACCTAATTCGTGAGCATTAACTGGGTCCAAGCTGTTGGTGGGTTCATCCAGCAACAGCAGGTGAGGATGGTGTAAGAGTGCAGCGGCTAGCTGTACTACCTGCAGCGTTCCTCTGGAAAGCTGGTCTACCCGGTGGGAGCGGTACTGGGCAATTCCCAATCGATCCAGCCAAAATCCAATAGCCTGTCGTGCCTGTTCAGGGCCTATTCCCCGGAGTCTGGCAAAGTAGAGCAGTAGCTCCTCTACGCGATGACGGCGGTAAAGGCCGCGCTCCTCAGGCAAATAGCCGATGAAGCGTTGATGGTGGTGTCGGAAAGGCTCACCGCTGAAA
Source organism: Candidatus Kapaibacterium sp. (assembly GCA_025055465.1). Classification (GTDB taxonomy): domain Bacteria; phylum Bacteroidota; class Ignavibacteria; order Kapaibacteriales; family HRBIN21; genus HRBIN21. Next base: position 19,065 of record JANWXA010000002.1, on the reverse strand, counting down.
AAGATCTTCCCGCTATCCGGACGCAGGATACCTGCCAGGAGGCGTAGGAGAGTGGATTTCCCTGCACCATTGGGTCCCAAAAGGCCCAGAATCTGCCCCGCTGAGAGTGAGAGGCTACATTCTTGCAATGCTACTGCCTTACCGTACTGTTTCCGGAGACAGCGGGTCTCTACCGTGGGGAGCATACTCTGTTACCGGAACATGGCACGAAGGGCTTCCTCCAGGGCAGTTCGGGCATCGGTCTGGGAGTCTCGGTACTTGACAATGAGTGGTGTTGCCATCCCCAGACCATGGGCCTGCGCAAACTCAGACCGGAGCAGTCGTGTTCCGGGCACAACAACGGCTGCCTCAGGTATCTCCACCGGAGATTCCGGTGTTCCCGTAAGGATCCGTTCAAGGACTAGATCATAGACCGGTGTTGTTGCTGTCAGCTGTACGCCGGCAGCAATAACCGCTCGGCGGCGGACTAGAACCCCCTCGAAGAGACCACAGTTTGCACCGATAAGGACCTCGTCTTCGATAATGACGGGGCGTGCCATGGGGGGCTCTAACACGCCTCCGATCTGGGCTCCGGCGCTAACGTGCACACGCTTGCCGATCTGGGCGCAGCTACCGATGAGGGCGTGTGAGTCTACCATGGTGCCTTCGTCAACGTAGGCACCGACGTTGATATACATCGGGGGCATGCATATAACCGTGGGGGCAATGTATGCTCCGGTCCGGACGGTGGAACCCCCGGGCACGAGACGCACGCGGTCGTCCGGCCTAAACCAGCGGGGTGGTAGTAGATCAAGGTCGGTGAATTGCCACTCCCCAAGCTGGATAGAGCTGAGCTGGCCAACACGGAAGCATAGGAGGATGCCCTGCTTGACCCATGCCTGGACACGCCAGGAACCGTCGGGATCCAGCATGGCTGCACGAATACGCCCATCAGAAAGAGCTTGAAGAAAGCACCGGAGAGTTGAGAGGAGCTCGGTACGGTGGGTTTGGGTGTCCGGTCCTGAAAGGTTATTCCACCTCTCGAGAGCGGTACGGAGTTGTTCTGGCGTCATGTTTCAAGGGCAATGTTGAGGATTTTGTACACGAGACGCGCGAGGGTTATATCGGGGAAGTGGAAACCAGGGATAGGGGCGAATTCGACGATGTCAAAACCAATAATCCGGTGCCCGCCTCGCTGGATTCGCCGCAGCAGGCGGATAACTTCCTGATACCACAATCCGTTGGGTTCTGGCGTTCCTGTGGCCGGCATCTGCGATGGGTCCAGCACATCTACGTCTAATGTAATATAGACCTCCGGACCCAGCTTTTCGAGCACCATGTTGTACCAGCGCTCCCCAAAATAGGAACCTCGAACAGCTTCGGCAAAGAAAGTGCAGGATTTTGCCTGGTTGATGAACTCCATTTCTTCACGGGAAAGAGCCCGGACACCCACTTGTACCAGCCGTTCCTGGGGGAAGAACTCCAGCACGCGTGCCATGACACAGGCATGTGAGTACGGGGAACCATCATATATAGGGCGCAGGTCAGCGTGAGCATCCAACTGGAGGAGACTCATTTGGGGAAATGCCTGGAAGTGGGCCCGAATCGGTGCCAGTGCAATTGTGTGTTCACCTCCGAGCGTAACTACGAATTTTCCTTGCTGGAGCAAGGACTGCACGACGCTTTCAACTGCTTGGATGGCTGCTTCGTCCTGCAATCCATCCAAGAAAATGGGCTCCAGCGTTGCGAGGCCGACCTCGTAACAGAGCTCGCGATCGAACTCTTCGTCGTATGTTTCCACATGAGCGCTGGCAGCGAGAATTGCTTCAGGACCTTGTTTGGTGCCCTTTCCGAAGCTGGTGCGGTATTCGTACGGAGCCGGTACTACAACAATCCGGGAGCGCTCTAAGCTCGAATGCTCTGGTTCCAGCGCCAGAAAGTTTCTGTCGGGGCCAAGTACGGTGTATTCCATCCTCCGATGCGGGACGCATGGGCAACCTTGGTAGCACAATACTTGAAGACGAATCGGGCAGGGACTCTATGTGGGTTTGTTGCGGCATAGATAGGGATTCCCTACCCGAATGGGGGAGTATGAGGCAGGAAGAGATAGTGGGGGGGCTTGTTACAACTCGTTGTAATACAGGAGATTCCGTTACCGATCCCCGGAGCTGGCATGCGGATTGACAGAAGGCTCTCACGTAGCCATCGGACGGGTGGATGCGATGCGACGGCTGGTGGGTATAGTTCTGACATTTCTCGTTCTCACGGTATTTCTCAGGTATGAGGTATGCGCACAGCAGGCTCTGCCAGTGCCGCTGCCGAAGGTCCATGTCGGAGTGGAAGCAGCGCAGTCGCCACAGGACTTTTCTATGACTTTGCAATTGCTTATACTGCTAACGATTTTGACGTTGGCCCCCTCTATTCTCGTTATGATGACCTGTTTTACGCGCATCGTCGTTGTATTCTTCTTCCTAAAGCAGGCCCTGGGGACGCAAATGCAGCCCCCGAGCCAGCTTCTGACAGGGTTGGCTTTGTTTCTCACTTTCTTTGTAATGGAGCCGGTACTTAATGAAGCTAACGAGAAAGGGCTACAGCCGTATCTACGCCAGGAGATCACGCAAGAGCAGGCGCTGGAGAATATGATGAACCCGTTTCGGGAATTTATGCTCAAGCGTGTGCGGCAAGAGGACTTAGCGCTTTTCGTCCGCCTCAGCAATCAACAGCGTCCCAAAACGCCGGAGGCGGTCAGCACGTGGACGTTGATCCCTGCTTTCGCTATTAGCGAGCTGCGGGTCGCCTTCCAGATTGGTTTCCTGCTGTTCTTACCGTTTTTAGTCATTGACCTCATCATTGCCAGTGTATTACTCTCGTTAGGGATTTTCCTGCTCCCACCACAGTTGGTGTCGCTACCGGCTAAGATCCTGCTCTTTGTCCTGGTGGATGGCTGGAATTTGCTGATTGGCTCGCTGTTGCACGGGATTGTGTCACCGTAGGACGCAGGTGGAGATGAACGAGGAGATGGTTGTGTACCTGGTGCGCGAAGCATTTTTCCACGTCTTAGTGGTTGCTGGACCTCTCCTGCTGGTAGCACTGGTGGTGGGGCTGGTTATTGCGATTCTTCAGGCAGCAACGACGGTCTCGGAGCAGACGCTCACATTTGTACCCAAATTGGTCGCGCTCATGGTCGTGGGCGTCTTGACCTTACCATTCATGCTGGGAGCGCTCAAGCGTTATGTTCTGGGGTTGTTCCAGCTTATACCGACGCTGCGGTAAGGGGGATGGGCTCTGTAGATGCGGCGACGCTGGAAGGAGTGATGCAGCAGGTAATGGTGGGCGGACTAAGTCTGGTGCGAGTACTGGCGGTGCTTGCGGCAGCCCCACTGTTTAGTCATATCGGGATTCCGGCAATTTTCAAGGCATCATTTGCGCTGCTGATAACCCTGGCACTGCTGCCAGGACTGCCACCTCAGCCTGTGTTGGATTTGCATCCGTGGGTGCTCGGGTTATTAGTGATAAAAGAGGCGCTCATCGGTTTCTTCATTGGTTTCACCAGTTCGGCGGTGCTCTATGCAGCTCGTTTCGCCGGCGGTTTGTTGGATTTAGATATTGGATTCCAGACGGCATTGCTTTTCGATCCCGGCCTGGGAGGATTCCCGACACTGGTGGGGGAGTTCTTCGCGTTTGCTACCCTTATGCTCTTTCTGTGGTTAGATGGTCCTCGGGCGTTAGTAGTGGCACTGAGCGAAAGTATCCGGATCATTCCTTTGACAACGGTCGAATTCCCCGCTATAGCAGGCCCGGACCTCATCCGCTGGGTGGGAGCACTGACGGCGTTAGCACTGAATATCGCCGCGCCAGTGATGGCGGCTCTGTTCGTGAGTCTGTGGGCCTTAGCGCTGCTGGCACGAACAGCTCCGCAGATCAACATTTTCATGCTGAGTTTTTCGGTGAAAGTGATTGTCGGTATTGGGATGCTGTTTCTCAGTACCCCGCTGCTGGTAGTCCTCTTGCGCAATGCAACGCAGATGCTGCAGAGCAATGTTGTTCAGTTAGTTCGTGCTCTCTATCCGTAGCCGCTAATGGCAGAGACCCCGGAAGGTCAGGAACGTACAGAAGCACCGACCCCAAAGCGCCTGGAGGAGGCGCAGTTACGCGGGCAGGTTGCCAAGAGCATGGACATGACGGCGGCTGCGGCGCTGTTTGGGGCGGTCTTGCTTTTGGTGGCATTCTTGCCGGTGGCTGCACGAGCCCTTCGGCATCTTCTTGAGGAATACCTTCGGTGGATAGCGACGCTGCGCATAACCGAAGCAAGCATCGGTGCCCTGATGTGGGACTTTGTTGCGCGGATGCTTTCGGTTTTGTTACCCATTGTTGGCATAGTGATGCTGCTGGGGCTGAGTGCTGAGATTGCGCAAGTGGGAATCCGCTTTGCTGCAAAGAAGTTCCCCCAAGGATTGCCCTTACAGACGGTGTTCAATCCCTTGGTGGGACTGCGTCGGATTTTCTTTTCGGGCCGGTCGGCGGTGGAGCTCCTGAAGAGCATACTTAAAATCGTGCTTCTTCTCGGTGTGGCTCTTCAAGTGCTTTGGAGTCGGATGGGGGAGTTGGTGCAGTTGAGCGTCGTACCAGTTCAGCACGCTGGAGATGTCCTTTGGGGAATCGTTGTAGAACTCACGGCAAAGATAGCGGCGGTTTTTCTTGTGATCGCACTTGCGGACTTTCTCTATCAACGCTATCGTTATCGGGAGGACCTGCGTATGACACGGCAGGAACTCCGGGATGAGCTCAAGCAGACCGAGGGGGATCCGCAACTCAAGGCGCGACTGCGCAGCTTAATTCAGCAGCGCCTGCGCCGGTGGATGTTGCAGCGAGTTCGTCATGCCGATGTAGTGGTTACCAACCCTACCCATGTTGCCGTCGCCCTCCAGTACGTGCCCGGGAAGATGCGAGCACCAGTTGTAGTCGCAAAAGGTGCGGACCGTATCGCCGAGCAGATTCGGCATATCGCTCGCAGCGCTCATGTTCCCATTGTAGAAAATCCTCCACTGGCGTGGAGCCTGTACCGGAGTGTAGATATAGACCAAGAAGTCCCAGAACGACTCTTTGCTGCTGTGGCGGAAGTCTTGGCGTATGTGTATCGAGTCTATAACCGGGCGAAGGCACAGCAGGTACTGCGAGGTCGGTGATGGTACAAGCAAGTATGCCGGCGGTGGGGTGGTGGCAGCGATTGCAGCGGCAACCCGATGTTGCCGTTGCGGTGGGGATTTTGGGTATACTGACCCTTTTGATTTTCCCCCTCCCAACCTCCCTGTTGGATCTGCTGCTTGCGCTCAATATCACGGTATCGCTGTCGGTTCTATTGGTTGCGATCTACGTGCGTCATCCGTTGGAGCTGACCGTCTTTCCCAGTCTGCTGTTGCTTACGACGCTGTTCCGCTTGGGGCTCAATGTGGCGACGACGCGGCTTATCTTAGGGCAGGCAGATGCGGGGGAGATTATTCGAGCCTTTGGTGGGTTTGTCGTTGCAGGTAATTACGTGGTCGGCTTCGTTATCTTTCTTATTCTGGTGCTTATCAATTTCGTGGTGATCGTCAAGGGGGCGAACCGGATTGCAGAGGTTGCAGCACGCTTTACGTTGGATGCATTGCCAGGCAAGCAAATGAGCATTGATGCCGAGCTCAACGCCGGGTTTATAACTGAACAGGAAGCCCGGCAACGCCGGGAGCAACTCTCACGCGAAGCCGACTTTTACGGGGCAATGGACGGAGCTGCTAAGTTTGTCCGTGGTGATGCCATTGCTGGGCTGGTTATTACGGTGGTCAATATTGTCGGAGGGCTTATTATTGGGATTGCCCAGCGTGGGATGGAGTTAGTAACGGCCCTACAGACGTACACGATGCTAACCATCGGGGATGGGTTGGTTGCGCAAATTCCGGCCTTGCTAATCTCTGTTGCTGCCGGTATGGTGGTGGCAAGGTCATCTACGCGAGACCGCTTAGAAGTGGAGTTAGGACACCAGTTTGGGCAGCAGCCGAGAGCATTAGCAGCAACGGCCGCTGTTGCATTTGTGTTTGCCCTCTTGCCGGGATTGCCGACCCTCCCCTTTTTGGTTCTGGCAATACTACTGGGTTCGATCGCTTATGTTTTGATTCGACGCCAGCGGCTGGAGGAGGCGCGTCGCCGTGCGGAAGAGGCCGCGCGTGCACGCATACCTGAACGGCCTGCTGAACCCAGCCCCGAAGAATTGCTGCGCGTGGACCCTGTAGAAGTTGAGCTTGGGTATGGACTGTTGCCCTTGGTAGATGAAACCCGAGGAGGGAACCTGCTTCAGCGTGTCACTAACGTTCGACGGCAGTTGGCTGCAGAACTAGGCATTCTGCTCCCACCAGTGCGCATTCGGGATAATTTGCGGCTGGAGTCAGAGGAGTATCTAATCCGCATTCGCGGTAATGAGGTGGCTCGGAATAAAATCTATCCGGGCATGGTGATGGCGATGAATCCCGGGACAGCAGAGGGTGAACTCAGCGGTATTTACGTGACCGAGCCTGTCTTTGGACTGCCCGCCGTCTGGATACCCGCTGCTCAGCGCGAGGAGGCGGAACTAATGGGATATACGGTTGTGGAAGCAGCAACCGTGCTGATTACGCACTTGACAGAGCTCTTGCGCCGCAACGTCTGGCGGCTGCTGACGCGACAGGATGTCCGCCAGTTGTTGGAAAATCTACGTCGGGACTATCCTGCCTTGGTGGACGAGGTAACGCCTGAGACGCTTCCCTTGGGGACGCTACAGCATATTCTACAGAACCTGTTGCGTGAGGGTATTCCTGTCCGGGACCTGGCTCTCATTGTAGAAACAGCGTTAGAATATGCGAAGACAACAAAGAATACCGAGGTTCTCACTGAGTACGTCCGCCATGCCCTGGGGGAGACCATTCGAAAGCTCTACCAAGATTCTCGTGGGACAGTGCATGTCGGGGGGTTATCGCCGGAACTTGAGCGTGTACTGACCACGCAGCTCCAGCAGTCTCCACAAACGGCTGGGTTGGCAACGCTGGGCTTGCCACCGGAGATGCTCCAGCGGGTGCGGCAGTCCGTTGCTCGAGCCATTGAGCAGCTTACAACATTGGGCTATCCCCCGGTCCTCATTTGCTCAACGCCGTTGCGCCCGTATGTCTATCGAATGTTGGCCACAACTTTCCCTATGCTGGCAGTACTCAGCTACACAGAGCTGCCGCCTGATACCCAGCTTGATATTGTTGCGACGGTAACGCCGTGATCGCGACGCCAGAATCCCCGGAAGGGGAGCTCCCTGTGGTGGACGCCGTTCCGGAAATGTCCGTAGCTTTGTGACGGCGTGCATGTTGTAAATGAGGAAGGTTGTGCCTCTATGCGAGTTATGGTCTGTCTCTCGTACGTTCCTGACACGGCAACGCGACCACAGATTGCGTCCGATGGCAGACAGATAGAGCGGACGAGCGTCAAGTTCATACTCAATCCGTACGATGAGTATGCCCTTGAGGAAGGCTTGCTGGTCCGGGAACGCTTTGGCGGTGAAGTGTTAGCGGTCTGTGTTGCTCCTGACAATGCTCGAGAGATTCTCCGTACGGCGCTGGCCATGGGTGTGGACAGGGCGCTCCTGGTTCGGGATGAATGGACACTGGATTCTTTTGGGGTGGGCGTTGCACTGGCAACGGTTGCCCAGCGATACAATGCTGACTTGCTCCTGATGGGACGGCAAAGCATTGATTTTGATTCCTTTCAGATGGCTTCAACTGTTGGGGAGTTGCTGGGCTATCCCTCGGTTTCGGTCGTCTCCAGGCTTGTTATCATGGAGGACGGTACTGTTGTAGCCGAGCGCGATGTAGAGGGCGGAAAGGAGATAGTGCATACGAGACTGCCCTGCGTCGTCAGCGTGCAAAAGGGAATCAACGAGCCGCGGTATCCCAAGTTGCCCGACATCATAAAAGCAAAGTCTAAGCCGGTTGATGAGATAGTTCTACCTTCGGAAGGACCACTTTGTGAAATCGTTGCTATGGAGCTTCCCCAGAGGAGCCGAGCAGGTAAGATTTTGGGGGCATCCGATGCAGAGTTAGAGGAGTTGATTCGCTTGCTGCACGAGGAAGCAAAGGTCATCTGAGGCGAGGAGGACCATGGCAACGATTTTGGCGTTGGTTGAGGCGGATGCGACTGGTCTTAAGCGGAGCTCCGCAGAGGTTTTGACGGTTGCACGAACACTGGCAATGGCGCTCAATGAGGGTCCTGCTGCCGTGCTATTGACAGGTTTGCCGGAGCACATAGAGCAGGCCGGTAGTTATGGCATTACGGAAGGAGTCATAATAGAACACGAATTGCTGCAGACCTACTCTATGCCAGCTATGGCGGCGGCTCTTACACAACTGGTGGCGGTCGAGCAGGCTCGGTTCATCCTTGCCGCTGCTACTGCCCGCGGAAAAGAGCTGCTTCCACGACTTGCGGCAAAGCTGAAGGCAGGGTATGCTCCTGACTGCGTAGAGTTGCGCCTGCAGGACGGGTCTATCCAGGCAGTGCGTCCAATCTATGCTGGCAAAGTTCTGGCAACGATCCGGCTGCGGACTACGCTGCAGGTCTTCTCCCTTCGCCCGAATGTGTTTACTGCTCGTCCGGTAGAGTTACCGGCAGCGGTGGCAGTGCGTGTCTTCCGGCCCGAACTGCGGGCTGAGGATAGGAGTGCTGTCGTACACGAGGTCATTCGTAACGAGGGCAAATTAGATGTATTGGAGGCCGATATCATCGTTTCCGGTGGGCGTGGTATGAGGGGAGCAGAGCACTTTTGGATGATTGAAGAATTAGCCCAGTTGTTGGGTGGAGCGGTAGGAGCTTCTCGTGCTGTCGTGGATGCTGGGTGGCGCCCCCATAGTGAACAGGTTGGGCAGACAGGGAAAACAGTCTCCCCAAACCTCTACATCGCCTGCGGGATATCTGGGGCGATCCAACACTTGGCGGGCATGTCCTCCTCCAAGGTTATCGTGGCGATCAATAAGGACGCGGAGGCTCCTATTTTCAGGGTTGCCGACTACGGCATTGTCGGAGATGTCTTTGATGTCTTGCCGCGCTTGGCCGTCAAGTTAGCCCGTTTTCTCGGCAAGCCCCTTCCTGAACGGTTTCAGCGGGAAGTGCAATAGAGCAATTGAGGGCGTATCTTGTCGTCTACTTTTTCGTTGATTGATGTGGCGCCACAAGAGGGCTCCGAGATGAACAAAGTTCGGGTGGAAGTCGTGGGTATCGCTGCCACTGAAAGCAACGGTGCCTATGCCCTGATTCTCAAGGAAGTTGGTGGTGAACGCCGCTTGCCGATCATCATTGGCGCCTTTGAGGCTCAGGCAATTGCCTTGGAATTGGAGGGGATGCACCCACAGCGTCCGATGACGCACGACCTACTCAAGAACGTGATAGAAGCACTGGAAAGCAATCTCGCAGAAGTTTGCGTCCACGATCTCAGGGATGGCACCTTCTACGCATACTTGCTGTTGGAGGATGGCGAAGTAGAAGTAGATTCGCGTCCCAGCGATGCCATTGCTTTAGCACTGCGATGTGGTGCCCCGATCTATGTGGCTGAAGAGGTCATGAAAGAAGCTGCGCTTTCCCCCTCAGCAATAGAGGAGGAGCGCGATGAGGAAGCCGATGAGGAGGAAGAGGACTTCCTCGAGCGCCTCAAGCGCCATTCTGCTGAAGAGTCCCGGACCCCACAACCGAAGAATCAGCTCCAGCGCTTACAGCAGCAACTTCAGAAGGCCATCGAGGAAGAGGACTACGAACGGGCTGCTCGCATTCGGGATGAGATCCGTCGTCTCATGCAGCGCTCTTCGCAGTAGAGCATCGGTGTGAGCCTACTATTTTTGCATTTGGCCTGCCGGCGTAGCTCAGGCGGTAGAGCAGCGGAATCATAATCCGCGAGTCGGGGGTTCGAATCCCTCCGCCGGCACTTTCTCCCCCACGCTTCCATGACAAAAGTCAGCCAGGGTCCTGACCTACCTTGACATGGATGTCAGTGCGAGCTGGCTACTTTTGAGCCCAGGCAACAGCGGGAAGGCAAGGAAAAAGATGTTCTGGCTGGTCTCGGCAGGGATGATTGTGTACAGTGCCGTGGCGCAGCAGGTACAATTGCATTCCGCGAGCACCTTGTGGATTGAGGGGAATTCAACCCTCCATGCATGGTCAGCCAAGGCAACGCAGTTGAATGTGACGGGGAACGCCAGTGCAGTAGGGTCAGTCCTTCGGTGGAAGATTGATTCCCTCTTACTCCGAATCCCTGTACGAGGACTATCATCTGGGAAGAGAGACCTCGATGAAAATATGTGGACGGACCTAAAAGCTGCACGCTATCCGGAGATACTCTTTCGCCTGAAGAACTATCGGCCACAGGAAGATGTTGCCTCCGATAGTCTCCCTATCTCTGTTGAGGGTTGGTTGACCGTAGCCGGGCGGGAACGCCTGATCAGCTTTCCGGCGATGTGGTCAGTTACCGGCAACCGTATACGTGTCCGGGGTTCCACTGAGCTCTTGATGACGGACTTTGGCATCAAGCCACGAACCTTCCTGGTGGTTATGAAGGTGGATAACCGTGTGGTTGTTCGCTTTGATCTGCTGTTTGAAGTTCGGTAGGTATGTACCACAATTCTTGAGGTGCTTCCATGGTCCGCTGGGGTCTTCAGGTAGGATTCGTCGGTGTTGGGCTATTAGGGAGCGTTCTGTCTGCAAAGGCGGGCGAGGTGGTAGCGGGGGATGTTCGGCTGAGGTTCAGCGGGATGATTCGTCCACTGTGGTTGGTCCAACGGGTGGACGATCCATATCGTCACAAGACCCAGCTCTTCCATTTTCTGCGAAATGCTCGGCTGGGACTGGGCGCCGAGTATAAAGATCTCTCACTCTATGCCGAGCTGACCTTGACGGGGCGTGAGGCCGAGATCCCACTATCCCCAGCAACAAGCCCGACGTGGGGACTGAATCCAACTTTGTTGGACTTCTATGGGGATGTTCCCCTCCCCTTTGCCCGGGACGTGAAGGTGCGTATCGGGCAGTTCAAGGTCCCCTTTGGACGAGAGCAGCTCCTGAAGTATCGGGATCTGCCTTTTGCGGAGCGTTCGCCTGTGTGGCTCTTCTTTGGTATGGGACGGGATGTCGGTGGGGCTTTGCACGGTACCGCTGCCGAGATGGTGGATTTTATCGTGGCGGTTCAGACGGGGGTTGGGAGAGACGTTCCCGAGCGCTACCTGCCTGAGGTCGTGGAGATGCTCCCACTGGTTGTTGCGCGTTTGGGAATTCGCGATGGTTGGGGCACTGACCCCTGGTTCTTCTCATCCCCCAAGTGGAAGGGAAATATGGCGTGGAGCCTTGGCGCCGGCCTGCTTTACTCCAAGGACGCTTTGACGGGGCACTCTACCGTACTCAATGTTCGTGCGAAGGACAAACCCCTGTTGTTGCAGGCAAACTGGAATCCGTACATTGCTCGGCGTCCTCTGGAAGTGGGCGAGTTTTTGTCCATTGGTGGTGATGCGGGTGTGTCGATGACCCTTTCCCCACTGAGGTTGACAGTAGAGGGGGAGGCGGCATGGGGACGGTACAAGAATGCATACGGGGAGCTGTCAGCTTTGGGAGCATGGGCTGCAGCGCTGGTATCGGTTGACAACTTCACCGGTGGTCTGCGTTATGCCTTTCTACGTCCTGATACGGTGATGGGGCAAGGGCTAAACCAGGCGGTTCCGCAGCCCATCGGTGATAAGCCAATCCAGGAGCTTCTGCCGATGGTGGCGATCAAGCTCCTCGATGGGCGCTTCAAGCTGATCGCGGAGGTGCCCGTCTGGATTGATGCTCCAGTTGCGATTGAGAAGAACGTGGGAGCATATGTGTTGCTCCACCAATGGGATCAAATCACCCTCATCCGAACGGCAGGCAATGAAATCCAACGACAGACAATCGTCGGTTTTCGGGTGGCTGTACAAATGGGCTTTTGAGCGGGTAGACCCGGGGCAGAGGTTGTGGAGCTGCCTCCTCTGCCCCGGGCTTTTTGTGTATTCGTCCCTTCTTTGGGCTGCTACTGAGGAAGAACCAAGCGTTGTCGTTACCCAGCCTGCACCGAATGTGTACCAGGTGTCGGCGAGTTTTGTTGTTCCATCGCCGTTACCGACGGTATGGGAGTGCTTGACGTCGTATGACCGCCTGGCGCAAAATATCCCCAGCGTCGAGGAGAGTCGCCTTCTGGAGCACACTCTCGATGGCAGTAAGCGGCTCTTCCAGCGGCTGCGCCTGCATGTGTTATCATTGATTCCAGTTCGTGTCCATCTGGAGCTGCGGGTGCGTGAATCCCCTTACTCACGCATAGAATTTGAGGAGACTCGCAGGGCCTATTTCACGTCGTACCAAGGACGGTGGGAGGTTGTACCATTAGGTTCAACGAGGACACTGATTCGCTACACAGTTGAGTTCTCTCCGCGCCCGTTGTTGCGCCCCCTCATTCACCGCTCGCCTACACACTTCGTTGAGAAGCTGCTGTCCGAGATGCGCGCTGCCTTCCAGCGGCCATGCTGAAGTTGACAAAGGTCATGAGGTGAGCTGAGTTTGGATAAGCTTGGGTGGGGAGGCGACAGTTCATTTTTGTGATTGCGGTCAACAACATCAGGGTGCTCCCATGGCACGCCCTCATGTTCTTGTGGTCGGCGGTGGTTTTGGCGGTTTGGAGGTGGCTTTCGCCCTGCGTTACCTACTCAAAGATCGGGTGCAGATGACGCTGGTGTCGGACAGCCCACACTTCCTCTTCAAGCCCAACACGATTTATATCCCCTTTGGGATGGAGCCGGAGCGACTCCTCATAGGGTTGGAGCGGCCACTTCGGCGTCGCGATATCGCTTTCCTCCGAGCTCGGGTTACGGAAGTACACCCAGAAAGGCGGACCGTTGTAGCGAACGGGAACACGATTCGCTACGATTTTTTGGTGATTGCCACTGGTGCCGGCATGCGTCCGGAAGCAGTCCCGGGTCTTCGGGAGTATGCCTACAGTATTTGGACCCCACAGGATATGCTCCGGTTGCGGCAAGCTTTCCAGGAGCTGTTGCGTACGGCGCGGTCAGGCAAGTCTGTAAAGGTGCTCTTCCTGGTGCCGCCGAACAATAAGTGCTCTGGTCCATTGTACGAGATTGTCTTTATGCTGGATACCTATCTACGCCGCCAGGGGGTCAGGGAGCGAGTCCAGCTAACTTATACCACTTTCGAGGGCAGCTTCATTCAGTCGTTTGGTCCACGGCTCCATGAAGTGGTAACTCGGGAATTTGAGCGGCGGGGCATTGTAGGGCATACACAGTACGTTGTGAAGGCAGTCCGCCCGGGACAGGTGGAGTACGAAAGCGGGAAGGAAGAGCCGTACGACCTACTCATTGCCTTCCCGCCCTACGAAGCAGGAGTGCGTTTTGTTGGCTTGCCCAGCGACGAGCGAGGCTTTCTCTTGACGGAGCCGCGGACACGGCAGGTGCGGGGCTATCCCATGATCTACGTTGTTGGAGATGCCGGCGATTTCCCCGTCAAGCAGGCTTTTCTGGCCTTCCTTCAGGCAGATACAGTGGCCGAACACCTCGCACTCCAAGTTGCTGGCAAGAATGCCTTTCGTGGCTTTGAGCCCGTTTCTATGTGTATTATGGAGATGCTGGATACCGCTACCTTTGCCCAGGTGCCGCTTGTGTTGGATAGCCCTGTTGCGCAGGTCCGTCCTGGGGCGGGGGAGCTCTATAGAGTCGGGGTTTCGCCGCTTTGGCGGTTGGGGAAGAAGTTCTTGGGCAAGTATCTCCCCTTCCGCTTCGGGGCCGGCAATCCCTTCCACATGGGACTACCTTGGCGGACAATAGAGAAGGGCATGAAGCTCATGAGTAGTCTGCTGGCACGGTAACACAAACAAGGGGTCTCTCCCATGCGTTATGTGATTACTCTCTTAACGACTCTGCTTGGCGTGAGCTACCTTAGTAAGGGGGATGAAGAGCAACGGGATACAGCCTTGTACCGCTTGCCGGCCTTGACGGTGATCGGGCGGGCGCTGTTTATTGGGGCTGATGAAGTCGTTGCCGCAAAAGTGGGGGTGTACGATGTGGTAGAATCGCAGGGCATCGTGCAGTTGATACGGCGTGGGGGCTTTCTTAGCTCGGACATCTATTTGCGTGGTTTCAAACGCGGCGAAATTGGGCTCGCTATTGATGGGATACGCTTCCCCAACGCCTGCCCCAATCGGATGGATGTCCCGTTAGCGCGCATAGAGCCGGTGGATGTCGATAGGGTTGTCGTAGATTATTCCGGCGTTGCTTTACCTGGTGGGCTGGGTGGGACGGTGGTGTATCAGCGGCAGCCAGTACAGGGAACGCTGCACATACGGACAGAACTCGTAGGACAGACGGGGGCAGAGCCGTTCGTAGATGCCAGCTTGCTTGCCCAAGCACATCAACAGCGGCTGGTTGTGCGGTGGTTGCAATTACGTTCATATACGGATGGTCAAGGGAAGTCTTTCGGAGAGCGGTACGGATACACCGCCGACCATACTACTTCGCGCTGGGTTGACGTGATGGTGCGTGGGAAACTCGCTACCACAGAGTACGATGCCAGGCTCAATGTGGCCCACGATATCCCTTTCCCTGCCCTTATGATGGACGAACGGCACAATGTCACCGGCATGGCGAGCATTGCTCTGGGCGAGCATCGGCTCTACGGCGTGTATACATGGCACCGGATGAATAACGAGTTGCGGAAAGAGGCTTCCTCCATGATGATGGGAACCGATGCACGGACACTCATTCTCGGTCTCACAGGGTCAGTATATGAAGGCTTTTACCGCTTCTGGAAAGCCCATAATACGATGCACAGCGCCATGCTGCACAAGCAGCAGGATGTTATTCCTTCGGTCCATACGGTGCGCGCTACTGCAAGCCATCAGCTTGCTGGCTTGCCTGTCAGTGCCCGAGTTCGCCTTGGAATTGCCATAATGTGGCTTGGAGATACGACGCGCATGGGGCTTTACCAAGGCTTATACCCGAAAGCAAAACGCGTGCGTTGGTATGTCCCCTTCGGAGTAGCAATCGGGCATCGTTGGCAGCGCTTTCAGGATTGGACCGTGGCAGCTCAAGCAGAGTTGAGCAGCGAGACACCTACTGAGGAACAGCTGTTTTTTGCCCTGGAGCGCCCAATGGGCCGACCGTTCGTGTTAGGGAACCCTACGCTACTTCAACCGGTCCGGCTCGGCCTTCGGGCAACTCTCGGATGGATGTCATACTCAGTGGAATTCCATGCGACGGCTTCGTATGTGTGGAATTACCTGTACGTGGTCAACCAACAGCGTGGGAACCAACGCTATCAAACCTATGAAGGCATTCGCGCTCTCATGGCATCGGTCTCTCTGCTCCATCAGTCGGATTACGTCGACGTACACGCTGAGTACACGTGGGGAGAACGGGTGCCGGACAGGAGTCCGTTAGCAGAGATTGCTCCGGTAACGATCGGGCTCACTGGAAAGAGTCCTCGAATATGGAAAAACCTACAACTTTGGATGCGTGCCGTCTATGCGGGGAGGCAGAAGCGCATCGATGCCAGCCTGCAGGAGCAGCCTGTCCCCGATTGGTTCCGGTTAGACGGCGGGATCAACTGGCAGCATCCATGGCTTCGCCTTGGTGTAGAAGCGACCAATATTTTCAATCGCCAGTACCGACGTCACTTATCCTCCATACGCAATCCGTATGCGGTGGGTACCACAGTCTATGAGCCGGGACGCAGCATTCGCTTGTGGGCTCAATGGAGTTGGGGCAACGACAGTAGTACTCGGTAGTTCTGCAAACCACGAACGAAGACAGTAGCGCCTGAACTCCCCTCTTTCATCCCAGAGGGGAGAGAGGGTGAAATACCGCTGGATGTTCGGGAAAGCCGTTTATGGCAGAGTGCGGAAGGTGGCAGAGGCTCGTGAGTCTGCCCTCATTGGGGACAGAACCTTTTCTAAAGTTTCGACAGCGTAGCGGAGCTCCTCCTCCGTGGTTTCGTGAGAGAGGGAAAACCGGATTGCTGCTCGTGCTTGGGCTGGGCTGCGTCCCATAGCCTGCAGAACATGGGAGGGTTGCATGCTGCCGGCGGTGCAAGCGGAGCCGTTAGATATAGCGATTCCATAGAGGTCCATCCCCAGGATGAGAGCATCTCCATCCAGCTTGTGGGCGTCAGTGAAGGTAATGTTGACGATGTTGCTGAGAGCGTCTATTTCAGGGGTGTTGAAAAGAACTCCAGGGATGCGTTCCTGAAGTAGGTGGCGGAGTAATCGGCTCAGGGAATGCATTCGCTGTGCCCGCTGTTCCAGTTCGTGTACAGCTTTCCGCGCTGCAACTTGGAAGCCGACGATAAGCGCCACAGGTTCCGTCCCCGCTCGTCGGTTCCGTTCTTGGCCTCCCCCATGCTGGTGCGCTTTGAAATCTATTCCGCGGCGGATGTACATACCTCCAATCCCCTTTGGACCATGAATTTTGTGGGCGGAAAAGGTGGCAAAGTCTGCGCCGAGTTGGTGGACGTTGAGGGGGATTTTGCCAAAAGCCTGGACCGCGTCAGTGTGGAGTAGAGCATCGGGAGCGGCTGCCCGCACGGCTTTTATCGGTTGGATGGTCCCCGTTTCGTTGTTGGCATGCATAACTGAGATAAGGGTGCGCGGGTGGTTCCATTGAGCAACTTCCTCTACTATCACCCTGCCCCAGGAATCTACCGGCAATACAGCAGTTCGAGAGCCCTGCGCTGCTAAAGCTTCTGCAGGGTGGATGACAGAGTGATGTTCCACAGCGCTATAGACAACCGTATCCGTCAGGCGCGATTCGACACAACAGCTCTTCAGAATAGCATTGTTTGCTTCAGTGCCACCACTGGTGAAGACCAGTTCTGCCGGATGAGCTCCAATGAGGGAGGCAATTTCTTCACGGGCTTCCTCTACGGCCACGCGGGCCCGGCGTCCCCAGGCGTGCACGGATGAAGCATTCCCGAAGTGCTCCCGGAACCATGGAAGCATTGCTTCTACTACTTCGGGGTCTACTGGGGTCGTTGCACTATGGTCTAAGTAGACTCTCCTCTGCGTCATTCTTCACCCCCATCGAGACGTCCGTATCCTCGATATGCATCGAGTTTGGCACTGTAGAGAACAATGTTGAAAGAGTGGTCGCGGAGGATCCCGCCCGAAGGCGAGAGATAGAAAGTGGCGATCCGTTCCGTTGGGCGGCGTGCAGGCATGCCCTTCTCGTCAACATAGAAGCGCAGCTCGTAATATCCCTGCATCCGCGGAGCATGCTCCATTTGGCGTAGGGCGTTTTCTATGGAAAAGATATATAGGTGCTCCTCCACGGTTCGGGACCTGTAGCCATATCAAATCTTCAAAGGAAGAGACGCACAAACCCTGTGCTTCCTGCGTCTATACGGTTGACTGTGTCACAGGGGACCATAAATTCTTGAATGTTTCTGAGAGTGCTGCAAAAAATTTTGCCGACCAAGCGGGAACGCGATATCCGACAGTTGCTTCCCATTGTGGAGCTAATCAATCAGGAGTACGAGCAGCTCCACGAGCTCAGCGATGCAGAACTGCGGGCACAGACTGAGCAATTCCGTTCCATTATCCGGGAACGCGCTGAACCCTACCGTCGAGAGATCGAGAGCCTACGTGAGCAGTTGCGTTTTCACGACCTCTCCTACGAGGAGCGGTTAGAGGTATACGACCGCTTGGCAAAGTTGGATGAGGAAGAGTACCGCGTTATCCAATCCACACTGGATGAACTTCTGCCCAGGGCGTATGCAGTAGTCAAGGAAGTCTGCCGGCGCTTAACTGTTTCCCAGTATACTTACGAAGTCGTGGGGCATCCAGTTGTCTGGGACATGATCCCATTTGACGTCCAGCTTATGGGGGCAGTTGCACTACACCAGGGCAAGATTGCCGAAATGGCAACCGGCGAGGGGAAGACTTTGGTTGCTGTCATGCCTCTGTACCTGAATGCCCTGCCCGGGCGCGGGGTCCACCTGGTTACAGTCAATGACTATTTAGCCCGCCGTGATGCCGAATGGATGGGGCCAGTCTTTCGCATGTTGGGGATAACGGTCGGGTGCATTCAGGCCCAGATGTCCATTTCGGAACGGCAGAAACAATATCAATGCGATATCACTTACGGTACGAACTCCGAATTCGGCTTTGACTATCTGCGGGATAACATGGTGCTGGACCCTAACGACATCGTCCAGCGCGAACATTGGTATGCAATCGTGGACGAAGTGGACTCCATCCTGATCGACGAAGCGCGTACTCCCCTCATCATTTCTGGCCCGGTAGTTGCCAGCAACGAAGAATTCGTTCGGATGAATCCTCGCGTCAAGCGCTTGGTGGAGGCGCAGACACGCCTCATCAACCAACTTGTTGCCGAAGCTGAACGTCTTCTGCCGGCAACTGAGAAGGAGGCTCGCGAACGAGCCGGCAAACTTTTGCTGCAAGCTCATCGAGGTCTTCCGAAGCATAAGCGGTTGCTCAAGCTTTTAGCCGAAGGAGAAACCAAGGAGCTCCTACACCAGACTGAGCTGTATTATTTGCGTGACCAAGGTATTCATTTGCATGAGTTGGACGAGGAATTGTATTATACAATTGACGAAAAGACTCACCAGGTGGACATCTCTGAGAAAGGTCGCCAGCTATTGGCTCAGGCGGGGGAGGATCCGGACATGTTTCTCATACCTGACGTTGGTACGGAGATTAGCCTGGTTGAGCAGGACTCAGAGCTCTCGGTAGAAGACAAGCAACGCCGAAAAGACGAAATCTTCCGCCTCTACGCCGAGCGCAGTGAGCGCGTTCACGTTGTCAACCAGCTCTTACGGGCTTATTCGCTGTACGAACGAGATGTGGACTATGTTGTCCAAGATGGCAAGGTCAAAATTGTGGACGAATTTACTGGCCGCATTCTGGAGGGGCGGCGTTACTCCGATGGGTTGCATCAGGCTATCGAAGCCAAAGAGGGCGTTACGGTTGAGCAGGACACACAGACACTGGCTACCATTACAATCCAAAACTATTTCCGCCTCTACCGA
>JANWXA010000029.1 GCA_025055465.1 Candidatus Kapaibacterium sp. | reverse complement strand
GAGCAATACCGCCCCCACGTAGTACGGCACTGCATTGTCTGTCAACTGCGACAGCAAGTAGCCCGCCCCAATTGGCTGGATAGCGATGTACGGCACTGTGAAGAGAAGCCAGACAACGGCACACAGCACACGTAGCGCCGTATTCTGCATGCGAATCCCCACGAGCTCGGCTGGCGTCACCGCCCCCAGCCTCCGCCCCAGACGCCAGGCGGGATACCCCACGAAGAGGAAAGTGCTCCCCACCAGGGCTGTCCCCAAAGCCATCATTGCATAGTAAGACAGCCCGATCCGATAGCCCGCCCCAGCGAAGCCAAGGAAGAAGAAGGCACTGAAGTTCGTTGCCACCATCGTGAAGAAGAGGACCAACGGTGACAAGCGTCGCCCTGCCAAGAAGTACTCCTCCACCCCACCCTGCTGACGGGCCGCTGCCCAGAGCCCAACGACGAGGTTCAGCACCAGGTACCCAAAGACGACCAGAACAGCCTCAAGCGCCATGGGAATTCTGTACCGCCCCTATATTCGCCGCGCAACCCAGCTCAACAGCCCGGAGAGCATCAATTGCCATACGATTGCTCCCCACACCCAGGGCGGCAGTCCCAGCAGTAGCGGGGTCTGCATACCCCAGAGCCATAGGACAATGCTCCCAATCCACCACAGTCCCACCAGGGCTACAGCAAGCCCCATCGCCAATTCCTGAATGCCAGGGTGCGAAAATAGAAGGCCTACTGCTCACCGCCCCCCGGAGATACCCAGCCGGATGTCCACCCCCATCTGGAACGTACTGTAGCCAGGCTGAGCTGCCCCTTCATTGAAGACACCATCGTAGCGCATGAAGAGCGTCGCCGTCAGGCGCTGGCTGATCGTGTAGCGGGCTCGGGGTTCTACGGAAATCTGCGTGCTTCCATCTACTCGCAGACCCTGATCTCCGCCGGAGCGAAAGACATCGTGTGAGGAGGTAAGGTTGCGGCGAACCGAGGCCAAGAGGCTGAATTCCACATCATTCCTGAGCTCCGTGCCAATCAGTGGCACCACCAACCCCCGCCGCGTGTGGTTGACCTGGAGCGAGAACTCGTGTGATGTCTGCTGCTGAATAGAGCGTGCGGCTGCTCCCAGTTGATAGCTGTAACGCAGATTATAGCGTAAAATCGCTGTTGCCGGCCCCCGGAAAACCTTCTCGTCAAAGTTGACTGTCATTCCTACAAAAGGCTGGAAATTCGACTCAACCTGCTGAACGTCGATCACTCGTCCACGATCGGTCAGCCGGGTGTTTTCACGATAGGTAGAGCTGTAAGAGTGCTCCAGCGAAGCACGCTGGGCACCGACATCACGGAAGAGCCACCAGTTTTCCAGCCCATCCCAGCGCAGCATCCAATTTACCCTCGGCATAACCAGTGCCAACGCTCCCGGATACCATCGAAAACTCTCCACCCCTTGTCGAAACGCTTCCGCTAATGCCTGCTGCAACCGTGTGTTCCGCTCAATTGTGTCTGGGGTGCTTGCCACAATGGTCTGCCGTCGCTGCTCATACAGTTGCAGCACTCGTTCGGGGGTGTTACGGAAAATGGCAAAAAGGAGAAATGGCGGGAAGAAGAGCGCCGTACGGCCATAAGAGTTTGTAACGACCACGGCGGTCGGGGTAGGAACTCCTTTTGCGTCCGTTTGAAGGGTCCAGTTTCGGTTATAAGCAAACTCACTTTTCCATGACAGCGTCAGCGTCGCCCCTGGCCACAATGGGCGCGAAGTTCGCATGTCCAGCACATTGCGCTGCGAGAAATTCTCCTGTAACACCGCGTTGGGAGGACGTGTACCCAGCGTCGTGGCAAAGCCGAAGAAAGGAAACCGAGAACTCCTAACGAGGTGTACACTCCCATGCGGGCTTGCAAGCAGCCCCAGTTGATACGCTGCCGCCGGACCGTATAGCGGGCTTTCCGGACGGAAAAGCAGCCTCCGAAGCCAAAGGTTCGTCAGCCCACTCCCCCCAAACACACCGGGGTTGAGAGAAGAGTTGTCCTGCTGGAAGTTAATCTGAATGTTGTCGTAGTCAAAGGCAGCGCTCCGCAGAACCCGAAGTACCCGCTCAGCCGTTGTCGGGGTATCGGCTATGGGAGCTCTCCCAAAGAGCCCTTCGGAAAGCTGTTTGAGGCGCAGAGCTGTATTCCAACGAAACGAACTCTGCCACTGTGCTTG
Organism: Candidatus Kapaibacterium sp.; assembly: GCA_025055465.1. Classification (GTDB taxonomy): domain Bacteria; phylum Bacteroidota; class Ignavibacteria; order Kapaibacteriales; family HRBIN21; genus HRBIN21. Next base: position 11,243 of record JANWXA010000029.1, on the reverse strand, counting down.
CTTGACCACGTCGCGAATCGCTGGCTCGGGCTGCCGTGGATCGTTCCAGGAATAGGTCACCGTATACGACCCCGTCATATCCACGAAGCGCTGAACCCGCAGCAATTCAGCAAGCCGTGGACGGAAATTTACTGTGACGTTTTGCTGCAGGGAATTGTCCTCACCCAGGTACAATGGAATTCCTCGGCGGAAGAACATGGCACGAAAGATTTCGCTCCCGGTACGCTGCCGCCCAGTTTGTGGATCTATCTCCAGCGGTACCAGGGTACCGTTTGCCGTTACGGAGTAATCCAGCGCAGGATTGAGAAGGCCCCCCTCACTCAATCGCCAGCTTGCCTGAAGTTGCTTCTGCGCGGTAAACTCTCGCACAACCGGGCTGGGGAAAGGAACATCCCGGAGCTGTTCTGTTTGACGTCCCCGGGTCATTGTTAATCCAAAACCGATGTTGGTAGGCCAGGGAGCCAACTGCCAGTTAGCAAACTCACTAACCAAGGGAATTTTTCCACCCCACCCAAGAGGGCGCACCGTCAACAGAGGCTGCATCTGTAAAGCGTATTGCACTGTTAGGTTCCAGCGCCAGCGGAAGCGCTCCGCCACTTGCGGCGAGCGTTCAAACTCCTGTGCATAGGCATACCCCACAGTAAAGCGATTGATAATATCGCGGACCCACCATACTGAGACCGGTATGCCGGGGCGCAGGCCCGTAATAGCCCAGCTATCCTGAACCCGCAACGTCTGACTCCGAGCCCGCACCTGCTGGGCCGCCTTCTCAGCCTCCTGTTGGGAAGCACCCTGTCGCAGTGATTGCAACCGCACGGCTTCGGCCGCTTCCTCCACTGGGACATCATTCTGTGGCAACAATGCCGGCTTCTCCAGTGTTTCGGAATGTGTGTAGGTAAATGGAAGACGCGTTTCCCGCCATGATTTCGGGAACAGCTTCTCCAGCGCCAGCGTGATACTCCCATTCCACGTACTTCGCAACGTGCGATCGCCAAAACGCTCTTCCAAACGGTGGAATCCAGGCTGTGTCCGAAGAGCGTTTACGTTCACTGTCCCCAGATCAGCTAACTGTAAATCCACAGACGTCACTCCTGCCCAGTCAGGGCGAGCATCCGGCTCAGTTAATCGCAGCTCGTCTACCCACACGGTGGTTGTCAGCAGATTGGGGAAACGTTCAGCCGGATTTGCGATACCAAGGCCAATAAACTGTACCTGAGTCAAACTGGGATTCCCCCGGACACGAACTCGCCCTACCGCGTCCCCTGGCAGCACCGCCTCAAATACGCGCCGCTGAAAGAGGGAGTCCCGCAGTGATTTCACCGCGGCCAACTGGCGCAGGTCTATTTGTATGTCCTGCCATCCCTGCAAGAGGGGCCGCCGATACTCGTAGTAGTTGGAGGAGTCTATCCCAAACCGGATAAAGACCTCCGCCGCCGGGATCTCCCCTGGGCTGATCTGGAAGGGCATACTTCCATCTCCATGCACAAAAAGCTTCAGTTTCCGATAGTACAGCATGTCCAAACGGATGGGGAAAAGACGCACCGCCATCCGCTCATCCCCATAGCGCAGATTCCGAATTCTCAGCACCAACGACTGCTCGTTGAGTCGGACGTCCCTTGTCGGGTCAGGATTGCTCAACTGCCGCGGAGGAAGAACCCCCGGTGGCATAGAATAGTAGTCCGGCGGACCGCTATTTTCTTCCCGATTGACAAAGGCGACTTCCAGGACAGAATCCGCATCGGTGGCCGCTGCCTGAAATGGATGACGTCGTTGCCAGAGGGCTCCAACAATTCGCCAGTCGGCTATCCGGACCTTGAGAGCCCCCCCTTTGATCCAAAGGCGGACATACTGGATGTTCGAAAACAGTGGATTACCAATCACCCGGTCCGGGCGGCGCAGGGGAATACGGTACAGATACCAACCGTTGTTGCCTCCCCCGACGATCTGGGGATTCGTTGCTGGGTTAGGATCTAGGCGAATTTCGTAGGTAAAATAGCTATTTTCCTGCATCAGCGTTTGACCATTGTTGGGATTGAGCACTTCAGTATCTGGAAACTGCCCCAACTCCGAGCGCGAATTCCCCTCCGGGTTGTTGTAGTTCTCAAAATCCCCCTCGGTCAAAAGTCCCGGGTCCTTTGCATAGTCGAACGCGAAGTTATCTCGCGCAGGGTCCCCCTCTTGAGACAACGGGAAGGGCAAAGCCCGCTGCTCGGCAGCATTGTCAAGGCCGTCTAATCCCGCATCTTCACCCGCATCCAAAATACCGTTGGGAAGCGGGGCTGCTTGAGTGATGCCGTCTTCCGTGTCCAACTTGCCATTGGGGATGATGTCCTCGCTGATCTGGCCAAAGTCAAGGAAGAGACGTGTCCCAGGCTCAGCGTGTTCCACGCGCATCATGATTTCCAGATACTCAAAATTTTCTGCATCAAAGTTGAGAGGATACGAGGATAGCAGGCGCGTCATCCCTGCCCAGATGCGGCGCCTGTTCTCCGGACGACGGGCAAAGGCTCGGGTACTGTCAAACAGGGGGTTCCGGTGGTCCACGAAGTCCGGGTTGGGATTGTAGATGCCTCGCTCGTCAGGACGGAATACGATATAGAGTGCACGCAGGTTACTCTGCCCTGGGATAATGTCCCGATTGGGGTATACCTCCTTGATAGGGGTCTCGGGCAGAAAGAACTGATACCAGAAAAGCTTGCCTCGATAGAGAGCTGCAGTACGCGCCTCGGGAGCAACCTCGGGGTCAACCGGTGGGGAGGAATGGCGCCAGTAACCCGGTAGCATTCCCAGCGGAAAGCGCCTATCAGACCCCTCAAAGTCATCAATGTAGACAACAGGCGCGCCATTGTCAGAGGCTACTTCCGAGCGACGAGTGTTCGGAGTCGGAAACATCTGCGCCAGCTCGGCACGGAGGACAAGGCGCGATTTCTCTTTCGTATCCACGAAGGGCAGTGCATTGAGCACATTCGTCAGCCAAGGGGTTTCCCACTGCAGATTGAAATCCGTTCCCAACATCCAGTTGGAGATCGGCTCGTCGCCCAGGCGCACTCGGTCAATGAGCGCCGCTTGATGGTAGAACATCGTTGTAAAACCCCACGTTGCCTTTAGCGTTCGCTTGTTCAGCACAAGTACGTCACCCCGTAACCCCAACAGAGTCCGGGCACCGATCGAGTACAGATCACGCGGTTCATATTCCACCTCCACGTTTGCATTGGGCAGCAGTGCACGGGGATTGCGTAAAACCACCTCCCCGCTGTAGTACTGTACAATGTAGTCGTCACCTTCCCTGAGGGGCTGTCCATCTAAATAGACCCGAACGCTACCGGGCTCCAGGTTGAAGGCGTTCAGGGAGATGCGAGAACCCGCTGAACCGGTTACTTCGCCAGCAATAACGAAGCGATCCCTATCTGTCTGCAGTCGAGCGGCCTCCACCGTAGTATCGTAAACCGCCCCGTAGACATAGCGCTCCGCCAGAGAGGCTGTCCCCCGGGACGTGAAGTACTGACGCAACCCTTCGCGAAACGGCTCCAACGATGGAAGAACGATTTCGCCGCTCTGCACATCAAAAAAAGGCGAACGGGCCCCTGTATCAAAAAGCCCGTCCGGCGTCGGATCCCCTGTAGCATTGTTGACACGGTCCACCCCAAGAATAGTTACCAGCTTGTCTGGCGAACCTTCGAGTACTTCGGTAGAGTCATTGGTGTCGCGAATGTACCAGATTCGAACCGTAAGGTCCTGTACGCTACGAGTCCCAATAGAATAGATATTGCGCAACTGCCGTGTCCACAGGGTGCGGAAGCCGGGCTGAAGGTTGGGCCGGAAGACAAGCTTAAGCACCAACGTGTCACGCTCGCCCGCCATGTTCGCAAAGGTCCCATAAATAAGGTCATCCTCCAGACGTTCTGTTGCTCCCTCTATCCGGTATGCCACGGCATACGTCCGATCCTGGCGTAAATTCACAATGGTCAGCACTCCAAGCTGTGCATTGTAGCGATACTGTGAAGTATCCAAGCGCACGAAGCGACCGCGCTCGACTTGACCGGCAAGAACCTGTGCTGTCTTGAATTGCTCAGGATAGCGCTGTCCAACGCCAAGAGGTGGGAGATCGGCGAAGGCAATTGCCTCGGCTGCTTGTGTAATGCGCAAATCGGTGGTGCTCTCCCAAACTTCTATTTCCTTGACTCGGAGGAGAGCCGCTGAGCTGGGCACAACGGGCACGGCGTAACGATAGTATTCTTGGTACACTGAGCGATAAGCTGTGTCTAGGAAAAAGTGGTTGCGTGCATAGTCGTACACCCGCAGAGCAAAGCGCTGCCGAAGGGCTCCACCATGGATACGGGCTGTACGGCGTTCCGCCCGCTTTTGCGATGCAACGGTTTTGAGAAAAAGCGGGCCGAACTGGAAGTCAGAGCGGATGCCAAATAAAGCCTGCGCCCCACTGATAAGGGCCGACGGGGTCGGGAAGTTGACGTTCCCAATTTCTACCTTGCGCACCACATCATCATCGTACCCCTCGTAGCCAATGCGGAATTTATTGTCAAACTCGAACATCCGATGAGATCCCCAGTCCACACCTAACCGTACTTTGTCCCCTATACGACCAGAGACGTTGAGGTTGATTGACTGCGAAAAAATTGGGCTCGACTGCACCTGCCCAGTCGCCGAGGCTGTCCCCAACCGTTGCCAATCCCAACGCCAACCCGCCCGAATATTGACATCCCCGGCAACGGATATGCTGATCTCGGGCTTCCCGAAAATGCTAAGAAGAGGGTTGGGCGGCAAAGGAATGGTAATCGTCGCTATCTGCTCCAAAAGCTGGTTGCGTTCCTGCGGGGAGTACGCCAACCGAATATCGTAGTACTGCCACAGCGAATCCCAAATCCGGTCTTGCCAGAGCCGTTGGCGCCAGCGTAGGTACTCATCCAGGCTCCATGTCCACGGCGGCAAGAGCTCGATACCGTTGTACACCATACGGCGACGCCACCCCCACGTGGTGGTGTCCAGCTCATAACGTTCGCTCCAGAGCAAGCGCTGCCCAGGTCCAATAATCTCAGGGGGGATTCGATATTCCCATGGCGACTTGCGGGAAAGCAGCCCTTGGGTGGCATCTACTTGCTGGGCTGAACAGATCCCGACGGTAGAGAGTAACAGCAACGTATATTTCCACCAGCTCTTTCCCAGAGCATTCCCGCACCACATTCGCAACAAACCCACCGTTAGGCTAACCCTACTTGAACCCCGGTGTCTAAGAACACCGTCTGCGGTAGCTCTGGAACACTCCGCCCTTTCCTGTTCCTGTTCCACTCCTTCAGGGAAAGCAAAAATACGGAGCCATACTTACTGCTAATGGCGCGTACCAGACTCCGACGGTTCGTCGTGCATCGGAGGGTGATCCTCGCCCTCCAAGTGGGTTACGATATCCGCTCGGACAGAGAGGGCCCTGGCAATCCGGCTTTCAGCAGCCGTTGCCAGTTCGTGTGCCTGTTCTATCGGTGTCCCATTAGCAAATTGGAGATGAAAGTCAATATGAACTTGTGGACCCGCCTCCCGCAACCGGAAACGATGGTAGCTGAGCCCATGCTCCACGCAGAAGGTTTCCAAAGCCTGTCGAGCCTGCTGCTCCAGCTCTGGATTCGCTCGGTCCATCAGCCCATGGACAGCCTGCTGCACCAACCGCGCACCCTCCCGAACAATGTTGGCTCCAATCACCAGTGCAACCAACGGATCCAAAATGTTCCATCCCGTCCACCATGCCAGGGCCAGTCCTGTGACAGTACCAACAGTAGTCCACACATCAGTCAGGACGTGTTTCCCATTCGCCAAGAGAAGGACGGAATGCGACCGTTTCCCCTCTCGAACCAGGAGAGTCCCCAACAGGAAGTTTGCCCCAGCAGCCGACAGGGTCAAGCCAATGCCCTCGCCAAGGCGCTGCAGCTCTACGCCGGTTATCAACTTCTCCAGTGCCGAGAAGATGATAACCGCCGCTGCTATAATAATGAGCCCGCCCTCTACCCCTGCGGAAAAATAGGCAACCTTAAAGTGTCCAAAGGGGTGTTCCCTATCCGGTGGACGAAAACTGACTCGAAGAGCATACCACGCCAGCGCGACCGCACCGATGTGGACAATGGACTCCAATGCATCTGAAAAGATAGCTACTGAACTCGTCAGTATATAGGCGAACCATTTCGCTAATAGGATAAGCACGCTCAATCCCAGCGATGCATTCATCAGCCAGGTATGACGCAAGGGGGGCAGAGCTCCCGCAGGGGCTTGCGACATGAGTAGAGAAGGACCCTGTTTATTCGGTTGTCAGCGTGTTCAGAGTTGCCATGAATTCTTTGTTGTTTCGTGTCCGCCGCATATGCTCCAGAAGAAGTTCCATGGCCTCCACAGGCGGTAGCTCACTCAGCACCTTGCGCAAAATCCACACACGGTTGAGCTCTTCTGGCGTCAGCAACAGTTCTTCCCGGCGTGTCCCTGAACGATTGATATCAATAGCTGGAAAGATGCGGCGCTCCGCTAATTTCCGGTCTAACACAAGCTCCATATTCCCTGTTCCCTTGAATTCCTCGAAAATGACCTCGTCCATCCGGCTCCCCGTTTCAATCAGAGCAGTGGCAATAACAGTCAGTGACCCTCCTTCCTCTACCTTGCGCGCAGCACCAAAAAAGCGCTTGGGACGGTGCAGCGCATTCGCATCTACACCACCTGAAAGGATTTTACCTGAATGCGGAATCACTGTGTTGTTTGCTCTCGACAGACGTGTAATGGAATCCAGCAGAATCACTACATCATGCCGACACTCTACCAAACGCTTCGCTTTTTCCAGCACAATGTCGGCAACCTGAACATGCCGCTCCGGTGGCTCGTCAAACGTAGACGAAATCACCTCGGCGCCGCGGACAGAGCGTTGCATGTCCGTTACCTCTTCAGGACGTTCATCGATAAGCAGAATAATCAGCTTGACTTCAGGGTGATTTCGACTAATGGCGTTTGCAATCTGCTGTAATAAGATTGTCTTGCCAGATTTCGGTGGGGCAACAATTAGTCCACGCTGGCCCTTCCCTACGGGGCACAGAAGGTCTATGATCCGAGTGGAATACTCATTGGGAACCGTCTCTAATCGGAAGCGTTCCGTGGGATACACTGGGGTCAGGTTCTCGAAAAGAGGGCGGTCCTTGACAGCTTCCGGCGGAAGGTAGTTGACCGACTCTATCTTGAGAAGGGCAAAGTATCGCTCTCCTTCTTTCGGTGGGCGCACATGACCGCGGATAGTATCCCCTGTGCGCAAAGCGAAGCGCTTGATCTGTGAAGGAGACACATAAATGTCGTCGGGGGAGCTCAGATAACTAGATTCGGGCGAACGCAAGAAGCCATATCCCCCATCGGCGGCTATCTCCAAGACACCTTCAACGGCAGAAATTCCCACCTCTGGCTCCGCCAGCCTTGCTTGCTGCTGTTCGCGCAACAGTTGCCCCTGTGCCTCCATGATGCGGAAGATCAGCTCCTGCTTCCGCATATCAGCATAATTCTGAATGCCTAACGCACGAGCTATTTCAAAAAGCTCAGCAATCTTGCGATTGCGCAGAGTCTCTACATCTGATAGAGACACCGTCTCCGTCGTCGGCCCATTTGTGTGTTCGTGCTCCATAGCCTTGTGCCTGTATTGGGGGACTTTATAATTGCCCTGCTTGCCGTCCTGCGTTCAGCCCTCAACCGTGCAGGAGGAAGTAAACTTTATAGCGATGTAACCGGATGCCTGTTGGAATAATCCGAACTGCCCCGTTTCTTTGGGGATATAGACGCATAACCAGTGCCCCTCATTATTACCCCGCAATATTTTATCCTCGGAATAACCTTGCACGACGCTTGAGAAAACGCAACAGAATCGCCATGGCCCCGACCGCCCCCAAAACGCACCACCACAGCAGCGGCAAGCCCAACTGTCCCGTCCACCGCCAGAAGAGCAAAGCTTCCACCACTGCAAAGCTTGCCGTAACGGCAAGCCACGTTGAATACTCACGTAGCAAAACAGCACCCCACTGGAAAGACCGCGCGGGAGGCCTGTACCTGTCCCATTGGGGAAGAACCGCAGGAGTTCGTTGTGCCCATTCCCGAAAGCGTTCCCCGAAACGCTGATGCAGAAAAAATTCCTCGGCAAGCATAATACGCTCATAGACCACGATGAAAACCACCATTCCCAATAACCACAACCACCAGATGGCAGGGCGCAGGAGCACCCCTGCCCACATCAGAGCGTTGGACATGTAGAGGGGATGTCGCAGAACCGAGTAGGCACCCGTCGTATTAAGCTCCTCAGCAACTTGTCGCTGGGTATTTCGCCCCGATGTGCCTTCTGGAACTGTCCCGACAATCCAGGCTCGCATAACAATCCCCAGCAATATAGGAGCAAGGCACAGCACTTGCCACCAAGGAGAGCAAGCAATATCAGGAACCGAACCTTCGCAGACTACCCCGACTGCGACCGGTGGCAATAGTAACGCAGGAGGCACCCAGCTTCGGTTCCGGAACAGCCAGTCTCCCTGTCGCCGAAGCGTCTCAACAAGGGGTATTACCACTGCTTCAAGCCCCTCTTCGTTGACAGCATACAAACGCACAGAAGCAGCGGCTTCGTGTATACATGCAGAGAATATCTACAGGGAAAGGGCTAATTTTGCATCTTGATTAGTAAGCCATTCCTGCCAACGCAGGCGTGAGTTCTACCAAGCAGCGACATCCAACACAGTCGGCTCGCGGATGGAAAGAGCTGCTACCCTATGCCAACCTGGGTATGACAACAGCCGTGGCACTGCTGGGATGTGGAGCCGTCGGTTGGTGGGTGGATCAGCTCCTTCAGAGTTCCCCTGCCGGGTTGCTCACCGGACTCTGTGTAGGGCTCGCCGTCGCGTTGTGGGAAATCTGGAAAGTGATTCGTAAGCTTAGTAGAACGGAGGGACCTCACCTATGAGCTGGGATTCATCCATGGGTATTCTTTGGGGCTTGGGACTATGTATGGCAAACTTCGTTAGTGCTTACCTGATCTCCCGATGGGCGTTTGGCAAATCCCTGAGCGTCTTTATCCGATGGGTTCTTGGGGGAATGCTTGTGCGTCTACTTCTAACCAGTGCCGCAGCCATTTACCTTTTAGCCGTGCAGAAGGTTGAATCGCTCAGTTTCGCTCTCTCTTTTGCTCTGGGAGTCGCAGTGCTGTTATCAGTAGAAGTCTGGGACTTCCACCGCCGCTATGAGACCTTTCGTCTCCGGCCGATCACGACATAGAACTCGCCGAAAATGAGTGCAGCTCATACGGGAACTAACGGTAACGTCTTTACCTACCTGCTCAGCAAGTTAGGCGACCACCACGGCTTCTACGTTGGCCCTTACAAAGTCCTCGATCTTCCTGTTATTCTCTGGGACGGCGGGACGCTCCGCGCCTACCCCTCGACAGCGGCAATGGAAGCCGCTGGACTGTACCGTATGGTAGAAGGTCATCCCGTCCGCGTGGCTGACGGACAGAGGCCTGCATTGGACCTGTCAGTGACTAACCTGGTTGTCTATCAGTGGATAGGGATGCTGCTGCTTGGCGTCGCCCTTTGGCGTGCGGTGGTTCGCTACCGACGCAGCCCCCTTCGCCCGCCTCGTGGATTGCAGAACATCTTGGAAGCCATCGTGCTGTTTATCCGCGATCAGGTAGTCCGCCCTAATATCAGCTCGACAACCTTGTCAAACCGACTACTACCGTATTTTCTAACTTTGTTCGTATTCATCCTCACACTTAATCTCCTGGGCCTACTCCCCGGCGGGCATACGGCAACGGGCTCATTAGCCGTAACCGGAACATTAGCTGCAACAGCATTCACAATCATCAATGGCGGGGCGATTGCCTCAATCGGATTCAAAAAGTGGCTCAAACACCTGCTTGGCGGTGGTCCGATATGGCTAAGCCCAATTCTGGTCCCTATCGAAATCATTGGTATGTTCGCTAAGGCCTTCGCCCTCTGCGTGCGACTATTTGCAAATATGACCGCCGGGCATATCGCTCTGTTGTCACTGGTCGGCTTGATATTCTTCTTCAAGACCGTGCTCATTGCACCAGTGTCTGTCGCCTTCTCGGTCTTTGTCTACTTCTTAGAAACCTTGGTTGCCTTTTTGCAGGCGTACATCTTTACGATTTTGACGGCGGTCTTTCTCGGTCTGGCAAGCGAGGAAACGCACTAAGTATGGCAATAATTCGGCTGCCACGCAGCTACCTTGAGGTTGGTTCCACTAATTGAGGCACGAGGACACACTCATGGAACTCGGACTGGCATGGTTAGCAGCAGGTATCGGAGTAGGCATTAGCGTTCTGGGTGCAGGAACTGGGATCGGACGCTTAGGGGCGGCCGCACTGGAAGCCGCCAGTCGGCAACCGGAGACCGCTGCTGAAACACGGACACTGATGCTGATAGCTGCCGCCCTTATTGAAGGGATCGCGCTTATTGCTTGCATCGTCTGCATTTTGTTAGCAGTCAAAACATCCTAAAACTACGTCCACGAGGAGCATCATGCCGAACTTTCTGGAAGTCTCGCCAGGCTTGATGTTCTGGACCCTGCTCAACTTTATCATTTTCCTTGTTCTGCTGTCTCGCTTCGCCTGGAAACCCTTGCTCAATGCTGTGGAGCAGCGGGAACGCCATATTGCGGAAGCCCTCAGCAGTGCCGAGCAAGCTCGCCAGGAAGCTGAGCGCCTACTTCAAGAGGCACAGCACCGTCTCCAGCAAGCCCAGCAGGCAATGCAACATCTGATCCGCGAGGGGAAACAGCAAGCGGAAACCTTGTTGCGAGAAGCCACCGAGCGGGCTGAGCAGCTCAAGCGACAAAAGCTGGAAGAAGCACAGAACGAATTGCAACGGCAGATTGAGCGTGCCTACTCGCAACTGTACACTGAAGTGGTAGACCTGGTGTTGGAAGGCACTGCTCGCCTCCTCCGGCAGTCCTTAGACCCAGCCATGCATCGCAAGTTGGTGGAGTCCTTCCTGAGCGAGGTTGCACGGCAGAACTGAAGCGGGATGTCCCCTTCGCGTATTGCCCGGCGCTACGCTACTGCCCTGCTCAAACTGGCTCAGGAAAGTGGGGAACATGAGCGGGTATACGAGGAGCTCTGCTGGCTCCGCACAGTCGTGCGCAGATCCTCGGAGCTACGAGCATTCTTACGCAACCCCATCCTTCGCGGGGAACGGAAACAGGGTCTCGTAGAAGAACTT
>JANWXA010000299.1 GCA_025055465.1 Candidatus Kapaibacterium sp. | reverse complement strand
GGGCCGAGGGCAGGTTACCTACGCGTTACTCACCCGTGCGCCAGTGGCAGCAGAGGACGAACCTCTGCACCCCTTGACTTGCATGTGTTAGGCACGCCGCCAGCGTTCGTCCTGAGCCAGGATCAAACTCTCCGTCGTATCACTTCAGAGTACTCTCGCAGCTCTGTCTGCCTTCCCTCTCAGGGCACCCATAGTGCCACTGCTCCCTGTTTTCAAAGAACGCCCAACCACTTCGGTTATCAATGGGACTACAAAATTACAATGTTGCCCGCTTTTACGCAACCTTTTCTCATCCCCCGCCACTGTCCCTCTCCCCAGGGCAACGACGAGGGGTCGCAAAATTACAGAGTGTGAACCTTCCAGCAAGCGCTTCGCTGATATCCACCTCCGTAGGGAGATCCCCAGGCAAGGCTGTCTTGCTTATGCTAAGCTGCGCAAACGAATGAAGGTTGCTAATTTTGTAGTCTATATTTAGGTTGCTTGTCGCTTCAAGCATATCCGCCAAATGCACATCCTACCGCCTCTCCACGGAAAAAGCGCGCTGGAAATCCAGCGAATCCGAAACATTGGCATCTCCGCCCACATTGACTCGGGGAAGACCACCCTGAGCGAACGAATTCTTTACTACACTGGGCGCATCCACCGAATAGAGGAAGTGCGCAGCA
>JANWXA010000298.1 GCA_025055465.1 Candidatus Kapaibacterium sp. | reverse complement strand
ATCACCAACGGCTGCGCGTCGTTGTGTCCCACGAAGTTGCCCGTCGTCCCATTCCACGCCGTTGTCCCCGTGTTCCCCGGCAACACCCACGCATGAGCTGCTATCAGCGCACTTGCTGCTAACTGACGCACCTGGTTGCCTGGTCCTCGCAAAAGCACAACATCGGTGGTGGTTCCCGTGGGCAGGTTGGGCATTAAAACCGTCCCGGCATTGACCGTCAGCTGGTCAGCAGCTGCATCGCCGAGCACAGTGTTGCCCTGCACGGTGACGTCTGCAACCGCAGTCACTGCGCCGTCAAACTGTGCCGTCCCAGCCACATGGAGCAGGGCAGAGGGGCTGTTTGTCCCTATTCCCACATTCCCCGTTGCTGTCACCCGCAACCGCTCCACGTTGTTCGTCCGCACCACCAACGGCTGCGCGTTCGTCGTCCCCAAAAACTCTGTCCCCGTGATACTGTTCCCTGCCAGTGCCCATGCGCTGGTCGACACCAAACTGCTTGCAGAAATCTGCCGCACTTGATTGCTGCCATCCAGGAGCAAAACCTGATGGCTACTACTCCCACTCGGCACGTTAGTCAGCATAATCGTGCCGGCGTTGACCGTCAGCTGGTCAGCAGCTGCGTCGCCAATGGTTACGTTCCCGTCGAATCGCCCCGTCCCGGCCACATGGAGCAGAG
>JANWXA010000297.1 GCA_025055465.1 Candidatus Kapaibacterium sp. | reverse complement strand
CAGAAATATTTTCTCATTTCTGCCCTCTGTCTTCTGTCTTCTGTCCTCCGCCCGGGACCCCTTCTCCCGAAGTTACGGGGCTAATTTGCCGAGTTCCTTAGCGAGGTTTCTCTCGCGCACCTGAGGATTCTCTCCTCGCCCACCTGTGTCGGTTTCGGGTACGGTCTGATTCAGGTAAACTTAGAGGTTTTTCTCGGCAGCGTAGAATCAGAGACTTCGCGTAGTCCGAAGACCCGCTCGATATCAGCCCTCAGCTCGGAGACCGGATTTGCCTGATCCCCTCAACGCCTAAGACCTTAAACAGCCATCCATCAGGCTGCTCCCCTATCTTCCTGCGTCACCCCATCGCGCCCTGAACCAGGCACAGGAATATAAACCTGTTTCCCATCAGCTACGCCTTTCGGCCTCGCCTTAGGGGCCGGCTAACCCGCAGCGGAGTTACCTTGCTGCGGAACCCTTGGGCTTACGGTGTGCCGGAATTTAACCGGCATTTACGCTACTCATGCCTGCATTCTCACTTCCTGCCGCTCCAGCATGGCTTCCGCCACACCTTCACCGCTGCAGGAACGCTCCTCTACCGGACAGAAGACAGAAAACCGAGGACTGAAGACAGAAAAAAATCTAAGATAACACTAACTCCAGCTACGGTACAAGCCCATGAGCATTTTTGCTATGGTTTTGTACTCGCTCGCGTATTCATCTGCTACACTCGGTTCCAGATAACCTAAGTCTTTGGCATATT
>JANWXA010000296.1 GCA_025055465.1 Candidatus Kapaibacterium sp. | reverse complement strand
GTCGGGACCCCAGGTGGGCATTGGCTTACTCATGAAGATTTCGTAAGCTTCCAGGCGGAAGTTGCGCATCCATTCAGGTTCGCCCTTCTCCGCCGAGATTGCCTCGACCACGCGACGGGTAAGACCGCGCTCGGTCTGGAACACCGGCTTGATGTCGTCGTAGAAGCCGTACTTCTGCTTGTAGTCCTGATCCAGCGTCAGAATATCAGGCTGCGCCATTTTGAGATACCTCCTTACGGGGCGGTTGCGCCCGCGAGTTCACCGCGCACCCAGTCATAGCCCTTCTCTTCAAGTTGCAGAGCTAACTCGGGTCCGCCAGAGCGCACGATGCGCCCCTCAACCATCACATGCACATAGTCGGGCTGAATATAGTTCAGAATCCGCTGGTAGTGCGTAATCACGAGGAACGAGCGTTCGGGCGAGCGCATCATGTTCACGCCGTTGGAGACAATCTTCAGCGCGTCGATGTCCAGTCCCGAATCGGTCTCGTCCAGCACGGCAAGCACCGGCTCCAGCAGCGACATCTGCACGATTTCGAAGCGCTTCTTCTCGCCGCCGGAGAAACCCTCGTTCACCGGGCGACCCGCGAAGCTGGGATCCATTTCCAGCTTCTTCAGGTGCTGCAGCAGAATCTTATAGAAGTCTGTATACTTGATTTCGGTATCGAAGCGTCGCTGGTACGCGAGGCGCAAGAAGTTGGCGATGGTGACGCCGGGCACTTCCATCGGGTACTGGAACGCGAGGAATAGCCCCATGCGGGCGCGCTCGTC
>JANWXA010000295.1 GCA_025055465.1 Candidatus Kapaibacterium sp. | reverse complement strand
AATGTCAGGAGCTGGCTCGAGTGCAGAGAGACTTCGGCGGCCCACTCTAACTTTTGGCCGGCCGTCCGTTCAGAATGGGCGGCCAACTCTTGTGTTGGCAGAAATTGGACGATGAAGAGGGCTGCTGCCAGACTCAGTGGGACAAAGGAACGGACTGCTTCGGCCAGCCGTGCAGGTCCCCATCCGTGCTTCCAGACACGCATCCCGAGAAGCCATACGGCGAAGCCGCTCAAGAGGAGATACTCGTAGAGAACAGTCTGTGGATGCCCACCATGGAGGCTCATTCCCAGAATTAGCCCCCCTATCAGCGTCCACTTCCACCGGGCTTCCTCTACGGCACGCTTGAGGAGCAATAGGACCCACGGCAGCCAGGTCAGGTGGTAAACAATCATTGGATGGATCACGTGGTGGGTGAGGATACCAGAGAAGCCGTACCCCACCCCGGCCAGGAGAGCTGCGGTAGTACTTGCTCCAAACGCCCGACCGAGCTGGAACATCCCCCACTGCGCTGCGATGAAGTGAAGGATGACCAACGTCTGAACTGCCCAAAAAGGTAGGGTTTCGGTCGCCAGCTGCACCAAGCCCAGCAAGCTGTGGGGCAGATAGAAGAAGGCTACCTGTGGGTCTGCCAGGAAGGGCATCCCGCAGAAGGTGTACGGGTTCCAGAAGGGGATGACGCCTCGAGCCCAGTGCCGCGCGGCAAAGACCTGATTGGGGTAGAACTGCTCCACGAAGTCTTCCCAGAAAAAACGAGAGCCCGTTAGGTTCGGCCAGAAGAAGGCTACCGTGGTCAGCGTAAAAAGAGTTACTGTGGCCCACGCGGGTAAGGTCGGCGCTGCGGGTGTTGTCAGGGGCCGGGCGGA
>JANWXA010000294.1 GCA_025055465.1 Candidatus Kapaibacterium sp. | reverse complement strand
CGTCCTGCAGCATCCGCCAGCATCCCTTCGTGCAACATGGTTGGGACATAGTACGGTACTGCTCCAGGTGGACACTCTGACTATCCTAACCGACCCTGTTTTTAGTCCCCAAGTCGGTCCACTTCCTTTCGTTGGGCCACGTCGGTTAGCCCCCCTCCCCCTACGCCCAGAAGAGCTACCACCAATAGACGTTGTACTGATCTCCCAAAACCATTACGACCATCTGGATCGGGCAAGCGTGCGATTCCTGCTCCAGCGTGATAACCCAATTTTCCTCGTGCCTCTTGGCCTTGCCGAGTTGGTCCGCCAGTGGGGCAGCCAACGTGTTGTTGAATTGGACTGGTGGGAGTTTGTTGACTATGCCGGGGCTCGATTCCACTGTACACCGGCACGTCATTTCTCTGGACGCGGATTGAACGATCGCAACCGGACTCTGTGGGCAAGCTGGTATGTAGAAACACCTGAACACCGTATTTACTTTGGTGGGGACACGGGCTACGGGCAGCATTTCGCCCAGATCCGCCAGTATCTGGGGGCACCGGAGCTCGTTCTTCTGCCCATCGGCGCGTACGAACCGCGATGGTTCATGCAGGAGTACCACATTGCCCCTGACGAGGCTCTTCGAGCATTTTTGGACCTAAAGGGTATCCATCTTCTACCAATCCATTGGGGCACGTTTGACCAGGCTGACGAAGGATTGCAGGAACCCCCATACCGCCTACGGGATGCTGCCCGCAGACTCACTCTTTCCGAAGCCCATCTTCATATTCTCCCAATCGGCGGCAGCCTGACACTGACCCCGTAGCCCCTACCGATACACGCACACGCCGACACCCCCAGCTACCGGAACAAGTTCCCAACGACCAGCACGCTGTTGCTTACGGTGTAAAGCATCCGCAACTGCACGCCCTGCGATGTATCCAATCAGCGCCCCCGCAACCACATCGGAAAACCAATGGCGGCGACGATAGAGCCGAGTAAGAGCTGTTGTAGTCGCAGTTCCATACAAGGCGGCAGCAACCACCGGAGGCAATTCCAGACTCTGTACCAAGGATGCAGACAGCATAAAAGCAACAGCTG
>JANWXA010000293.1 GCA_025055465.1 Candidatus Kapaibacterium sp. | reverse complement strand
GACCATGGTTGAGTATCAGCGAACATTGCGGGAATCGGCTTCAGTTTCTGGCGTAGGATTGCATACGGGCGCGCTCTGCACGGTCACGTTTCATCCGGCACCAGAGAATTATGGATATCGCTTCGTACGCTCGGACACACCAGGAGCTGCGGAAATACCGGCCCTGGTGGACTATGTGGTGGATAGTAATCGGTGGACAACTCTGGGTAGCGCTGAAGTACGTATTCACACGGTAGAACATGTTCTGGCTGCCCTTGTAGGCTTGCGTATTGATAACTGCCGTATTGAACTGGATGCTGGGGAACCACCGGTTGGCGATGGCAGTGCTCTCCCTTTCGTAGAGGCCCTTCTGGCGGCTGGTATTGTGGAGCAGAAAGCCCCACGCGATTATCTGATTGTAGATCAGCCCATTCGCTATACGGATGAGCGACGCGGCACGGATATGGTGGCACTCCCGAACGATGACTTTCGTGTCACCGTCATGATTGACTACCACAGCCCGGTCTTGGGGAGCCAACACACGGGTTTGTTTAGCCTGGAGAAGGAGTTTGTCACGGAGTTTGCCCCGGCGCGCACCTTCTGCCTGCTTTCAGAAGTCGAAGTGCTGGCCGAGCAGGGGCTTATCCGCGGCGGCAGCTTAGACAATGCCATTGTCATTGTAGACCGAGCGATGAGCCCACAGGAGCTCCGAGGATTGGCACATCGCCTGGGCATCGCTGGGGAAATCCGCTTAGGCCAGAATGGCATCCTCAATGATGTGCCACTCCGCTACAGGAACGAACCGGCACGGCACAAGCTCCTGGATTTGCTTGGAGATCTGGCGTTGGTAGGGGTCCCAATGCGAGCGCATATATTGGCAGCCCGGCCTGGACACGCTACAAATGTGGAATTTGCCCGACGCATCCGGCGGCTGTACGAGCAGAAACAGTTGGTGCGTCGCTACCAGGTGCGGCCTTCTGAGGGGGCGGTCTTTGACATAGAAGCGATTCTACGCATCATGCCGCACCGGTACCCCTTCCTGCTGGTTGACCGTATCGTGGAGTACGACCTGGAGAACAACCGCATCCTCGGCTACAAGAACGTGACCTTCAA
>JANWXA010000292.1 GCA_025055465.1 Candidatus Kapaibacterium sp. | reverse complement strand
GGCGCTGGAGCTCCTGGCGGAAATTCGACGATTTTATGGCATTCCCGTGCTAACAGACGTTCACACGCCGCAGGAAGCGGGGATTGCGGCTCAGTACGTGGATGTGCTTCAGATTCCCGCATTTCTCTGTCGGCAGACCGAATTGCTAATGGCAGCGGGGGCAACAGGGAAAGTGGTCAATGTTAAGAAAGGGCAATTCATGGCACCGGAGAGCATGGCGCATGCCGTGGAAAAGGTGCGCCTTGGGGGTGGCAGCGAAGTATGGTTGACCGAACGCGGCACGATGTTTGGCTACCGGGATTTGGTGGTGGATTTCCGTTCGCTGGTCCTGATGCGGCAGACGGGCTGTCCGGTGCTCTACGATGCTACTCATTCGGTCCAGCAGCCCAACGCCGGGGAACGCTCCGGCGGACGTCGGGAGTTTGTGCGGACCTTGGCTCGGGCTGCTCTTGCCGTCGGGGTGGACGGTATTTTTTTTGAGACGCACCCTGAACCAGCGCGAGCGCTTAGTGATCCTGACACGCAGCTCCCGCTTCAGGAGGTAGAGTCATTTCTCCAGGAGCTTGTAACACTTCGGCAGGCGTTGCACCAGTGTGGTGCTGGGGTGTGACCGCCGGGGTAATGGTGATGTTTCTGAGCTGTTCGACGGGGGGCGTGCGTCCGGAGGGTGACCTCGTTCCAGAGGAATCGGTTCGGGTGTTGCCGCCGCAGCAGGCACTGGGAGTCCATATACTGTTGCTGGATTCTGTCGGATTGCCCCGGGCAGAAATTGAGGCAGACACAGCATGGACCCTACCCGAGCGAGGCGAAACGTTTTTCCGTGGCCGCATCCGTGTGCAGTTCTTCCGTTCTGGCCAGCTTGTCGGCGAGCTCATTGCTGACAGCGCTCGTATTGAGGAACGAGCTGGACTGATGGCGGCGTTCGGGCGCGTCGCAGCGCGTTCCCACCCTGAAGAGCGCCGATTAGAGACGTCGGAGCTCTGGTGGGATCGGCAGCGGCAGCACTTTTTCTCGTTGGCACCTGTCCGCATTATTACGCCGGGCGAGCTTGTGGAAGGCGTCGGCTTCGAGGCAAGTCACGACCTGCAGACAT
>JANWXA010000291.1 GCA_025055465.1 Candidatus Kapaibacterium sp. | reverse complement strand
GCCCGGCGCAACTGCTCAATACGGTGGATACGGTCCTCTATGGCAACAACATTATGGACATAGCCAACCAATACCACAGTGCCCCCCAATATAGTGGCAAGCAGGGTCCGACGAGTTCGTCGGCTCCGCTGGCGGCGAACGGAGGGCAATGTCCAAAGCATTTCCTCGCTCATCGCACCTCTGCACCACTAGGGACCTCCGTCTCAGGCACGAGCAAGACAGGAGCACCGTCCGGCGCCGTTGCTGCCAGCAGCATCCCCTGGGACTCTACCCCGCGGATGACCATCGGTTTAAGGTTCGTCGCGACAACGATCGTCCGCCCAATCAATTCTTCGGGCTTGTAACGCTGTGCGATGCCCGCAACGATTTGGCGTTTTTCCGAGCCCAGCTCAACCTGCAAGCACATCAGTTTCTGAGTTTCGGCGATTGGTTCTGCAGCAACAATACGTCCAATGCGTAATCCAAGACGCTGCAATTCTTCCACCGTTGCGTAGGCGTTAGGGACCGTCTTGCCATGCTGGGCTGGAGCTTCAGACACAGACGCTGCTGCCCGCAGCTTCAGGCGTTGTTGCTCTATGCGCTGTTCGGATAGCCTGGCGAAAAGCAAGCATGGGTCGGCGAGACGGTGCCCCGGGGGAACCTCCGGCAGGGTGGCACTACGCCAGAAGTCCGTGCCAGCGGTTGGCTCCCCGGGCTCGCCGACATACGCGGGCTGCTGTAACAAATGCCACAGCCGCCGAGCTGCAAAAGGCATAACCGTGGAAAATAGAATCGCCAGACTGCGGGCGACTTGGACACAGAAAAAGAGTGTTCGAGCACTCTGCTGAGGTTCGTCCGTGATGGTCCGCCATGGGGCAGCGTCGTTGAAGAACTTGTTCGCCGCACGTGCCACAGCCATCGTCTCAGCGACAGCATCTCGGAAACGGAACCGTTCGTAAGACTGAGCAGCGCGCATGGCTCCTGCCAACAATTCCTGGATAAGTACCCGCTCTTCTGGGCGCCAGCGCATGCTAAAGCTGCTCTCCCCTCCATCCCACACTGCCTCGGATAGCCGGCTCCATTCCACGCAGAGCTCCTGATCCTCAGCAGAGAGCTTAGGTACGCGCCCATCCCAGTACTTGTGCACAAACTGCACAGTG
>JANWXA010000290.1 GCA_025055465.1 Candidatus Kapaibacterium sp. | reverse complement strand
AACGTCGCTTCAGCTATGAGAAACATCATGTACATGGCATCCGTTCTTCCCCTCAATACCTATAGGCTTCGCAAGGAACTAAGGGCAGGCCGCAGTGTCCTAGAGGGTGCCCCTGAGCTAATGGAATTTGTGGGACGCCGGTTGGGGAAACGGGGAGAATGGGCACTCGTCCAGCAGGCGCTCCGCGAGATTCGTGCAACCGAGAGCTCCTACGTACAGCAATTTCTCACCGAAGAACACCCGGTTCTCGACCGCCTTGTTCGGCTTACATACTTATTTCAACAAGCTACTGAGCGTCTCAACAACTACGTAGCCACCCGCATTGGCGCAGCGCTACACTGGAAACTCTACCCTGGAGATGTTTTGGGAGCCGTCGCCAGCGGTCTCAAACTCCGTGGCTGGACAACAGGCCGTTTTGAGCAGCTTTCGCGCAGCCTTATAGAGCGAGGGGTTATGAATACAGGAATTGGAGCCGTACTTATTACACTTCTTTCCGCAGCGTTCCGACAAACGGAGGCTGTTTCTTCTGCCCTAGCATGGGCCGCCCGGAACAACAAAGAGTACGGGAGTCGTCTTGCAAGGATTGCTGCGGTCGGTGCCATCATTCTTACCGGGACTCTACTCTTTGGAGATGATGCCTATCCGCTCATTGGAGATGCCTGGAAGCTTTTAGAGCATATCTACGAAAAGCGCCAAGAAGAAGAACGGCCTGGGGCTCTTCGTGAGTCATTAAGCGACTATACCGCACGCCGGATTTACGAGCTCTTAAAAGCACATGCTGAAGAAATTGGTTGGGGCATAAGCGATCAAACTCTCCGAAGGATGTCCCGTATCCCATTTGATGGACTCTTAGCAACCCTCACCGACCGCAGGCTCCAAACCTACAGCACCCTTTCGGAGTTTGCCGACCTCATCGTTATAAGCTATATTCGTGACATGGCTAATGCATGGAGTAAGTATGTAAGTGAGGGCGATGCTACAGAGCTCCTAAAGAAAAATATGCCTGTACAGTTGCGAAGGCTGATACGCGCTATCCAACAGCTGGAAGCTGGCCAACCACTCACAACGGACGATGCGACCCCACTTCCAGGAGAGTATGGATTCTGGGATGCCGCTGGCGAATTCTTCTTTGGTCGTCCACTAAGCGCTGTCAGGGCAACGGAAATACTCCAGCGCGGT